>CAYOQM010000210.1:0-5015 GCA_964406065.1 uncultured Verrucomicrobiota bacterium | reverse complement strand
CGTGGCTGCCCGAAACAGCCCGCCCAGGCGTGAGGGCGATAAGCCGCAGGCCACGGCAGCCTCCGTCATCGCTGGCGGTTCCGACAGCCGGCGGGTGAACAACTCCATGGCGGCCCGTACCCGCGGGTCAAGGCGCGTGCCGGTTTCCGCAAACTCGACCTGAAGCCATAGCAGGGCTCTCTCGATCGCGTTCATGGCCAGCGCCTGCCCGCCTCCCTCGGGGATGCAGGCAAAGCGGTGCGCCGCCAGCAGGGCGCGCCGGATCTTGCCGTCGTGCTTCCGGCCGGCCAGAGGCAAACGGCTGAACCCCGGAAGTTCCTCCGGTAGATCCAGTAGTGGCAGCCAGTTCGGCATGGGAATAAACACGAACCAGACCACGCACCACGGCTCCTTGGCATCGCGAGGCACTTCCCATCCATGGATGCCTCCAGGTTTCAGCACCATGAAATCGTGCGGGTTTTCCCGCGTCTCGCCCTGCGGAAGGATTTCCCTCAGGGTTCCGGAGAGGGTATAGCCGATGTTCCACTCATTGCTCCCCGCATGCCAGAAAGCGGAGGTTGCTCCCGGAGCGTGACCCGCCCGGCCATAGGCCAATATCGGTCCCGGGTTGGGATTTATCTTTCTTTTGATGGCTTGCGGCGTTTGCATTTCATGAACAAGAATGCTCAAATCAGAAACAACAATAATCTACCCAATGCCAACATATTAAAACATAGTATCAGACATGCAACAGGTAATATGCGCCGAAAACAAACATACCGCAGATGTCGCCAGGAAGGAGAATGGTTCCATGAGCAGGACTAATCACCGGCAATGTTTTCTCCAGATTATGTCAGGCAAGCCCGCCCCCTGGATTCCTAACTATGAGCTCGGCTGTTGGGGGCAGACCATACAGCGCTGGCTTGCCGAGGGCGCGCCGGCCGATAAGATCTACTGGAACTTCTGGCAGGGCGAACCGTTCTTCAAGATCGACCGGCATGATTATGCGCACCTGAATGCCGGCATGATTCCGGGGTTCGAGTACCAAGTTCTGGAAGAGGACGCGGAGTACCTCATCGCCCGGCATGCGAACGGGATCGTGACCAAGGCGCTCAAGGCCGGCACAGTGTACGGAACGCGCATGTCCATGGACCAGTACCTGCGGCACCCGGTGACCGATCGCGCCAGCTGGCTGGATGTCAAACGGCGTTATGACCCGGCTGTCACCGTGCGCTACCCGATGCTGTGGGATGAGATGGCGCGGAACTGGCAGAACCGCGACTATCCGGTATGCCTGCTGGGCAACGGCGTCTACGGACTCTACTCGCAACTGCGCTCCTGGGTCGGAACCGAGGAAATCTCCTACATGTTCTATGATGATCCGGCGCTGGTCGAGGAAATGATCGAATTCCACACTGAGTTCCTGCTGCAACTGGTGCCGCGCGCGCTGAAGACCGTGCAGTTTGACTACTTCAACTTCTTCGAGGACTGTGCCGGGAAGGGCGGTCCGCTCTATGGGCCGGAGATTTTCGAACGCTTCTTCCGCAAGCCCTATACGCGCATCATTGACGCGCTCCGGCAGGGCGGCGTGAAGAGCATCTGGCTCGACTGCGACGGCGATCCGCTGCCACTGGTGCCCCTCTGGATGGATGTGGGCGTCAATTGCCTCTGGCCGCTGGAGCAGGCTTCCGGCATGGATCCGCGGCGCCTGCGCAAACTCTTCGGGCCGCAACTGATCCTCGCCGGCGGCATCGACAAGATGGAGATTGCCAAGGGGCGCAAGGCCATTGACGCGGAGCTGGAAGCCAAGATTCCGCCCCTGCTCGAACAGGGCGGCTACATTCCCTTCCTGGACCACCAGAGCCCGCCCGACATCTCGTACGGCGATTTCATGTATTACCTGGAACGGAAGCTCAAGCTCATGGGACGATAGAAAGGAACGTCATATGTCGAAACTCAATCTGGAAACCCGGATTCAGGGCGCACTTACGGGCGCGGCAATCGGCGCGGAGCTGGCCTTTGCCCGTGCCGTCAATGGCAACGCCTGGAGCGCTGTGAAGGCACCAGACGATCTATTCACTATTGACCTCAAACCGGCATTGGACTGGAAGCCGGAGCCTCACAATCAGTCTCAGGCCCGTCAGACGCCCGTCGTCGCCCTCGGCGTGCGGGCTTTTGTGGAGGAGGGCGGACGCGTGACGCCGGAAGCTTTCGCGGCCAAGTTCAAGGAGGATCCCGGGGTGGCGACACCTGCCTTTGCGTTTGACGGCCTTCATACAGCACAGGAGCTGCTCAAGGAGGGCATGCACCCGCGTCTCGGCGGATTGCACAACGCACCGTCGGGCCTGATCGCGGCGGCCATGCCGGCGGTGGGCATTTTCCATTTTGCCGATCCCGAGCGTGCCTACCTTGACGGCGTTGAACTGGCCAGCGTGGCTCAGCCGCGGCTGGGTGCCGACTGGGCGGGGCTCAGCGCTGCCGCCGTGGCCGCCGCATTTGAAAGTGACGCCACTCCCGACAGTGTGGTGAGCGCGGTGCTGCGGAGTGCGCAGGCGAACTGCAAGGACCTCTTCTACCAGCTCAATACCCACAGTCGCGGGCTGGGCGGGTGCAAGGATGATGCGACCATCGCCACGTGGTGGTGTACCCAGGCTGGCGTAGTCCCCTCCAGCCGCGACACCCGCTGGGTGGCACCGTTCCCGATTCGCTATGCGCTGCCGCTGCTCAACCATTACCACGACCAGCCGCAGAAGCTCATGCAACTGCTGGTCGGCGTCAACCCCGGCGAGTGGTGGGGCGCGTGGTGGATCGGCGTACACGCGGCATCCGCCGTCATTGCCGGCGCCGTGATGGGAGCCCTGCACGGTCCCCAGGTATTCCCGAAGGCGTGGCTCCAATGGGCGACCCCGATAGCCAGGCCGTGGTTCAAGCTCAACCGCGTTGTGGCCAACCGCATGGCCGAGGAAAAAATCATTGTCCACGAGATCGAAACCCTGGCCGACCGAAAAACCAAGGGTCCCTCCAAACTGCACGACAAGATCAAGGGCGCCATGCTCGCCGGCGCTATCGGCAATGCCATGGGTTCCCCGGTTGAGGGCAAGATGTACCGGGAAATTGACAAGCAATACCCGGAACATGTGCTGACCGTACTTGATCCGAAGCGCCTGGAAAGCGAAGACGACAACCAGATGGCCATGCACCTGGTCGAGACCTATATCGAGCGTGACGGGCTGCCGGTCATGGCCCGGCATTTCGGCAAGACTTGGCATGATCACCTCAACCGCGACCATTTCTTTCCGCTCTGCATGGGCAACGCCTACGACCTGATTCGAGCCGGAGAAGATCCGCGGATCATCGGGCATTGGAGTGTCGTCACCGGCTCCACCGTGATGTGCCTAGAACCTGTCGGCATCTTCAACCTCGCCGACCCGGCCTGGGCGGCACAGGACGCCACGGCCGTGGCCTACATGTACCAGCGCGGTCTCGACGTGACCGCCGCCGCCATGCTCGCCGCCACCACGGCCAACGCCCTGCGTGTCCATGCCACCGTGGAGAGCGTGCTGCAGGCGGCGCTGGACGCGGCGCCACGCACCCCACTCGTCACGTTCGACAAACGCAAGTTCCGCTGCGCGTACGACTATATCGCCACCTGCCTCGATGTTGCCGATAAGTACGACGATGTCCTTGCCGCCCGCGAGGAGCTATACAAGCAATGCCTGTTCTACCATATGATCGACCCGCTGGAACTCTGGGGGCTGGCCCTGGCCATGTTCAAGATCGCCAAGGGTGACGTGCGCCAGGCGGCCATCGGCGGCACCAACATCGGCCGGGACAGCGATACCATTGCCGGCCGGGCGGCGATGCTGTCGGGCGCGTTGAAGGGCACGGCCGGCGTCCCGAAGGAGTGGATTGCGATGTTCAGCCAGGCGTCCATGGAACGCATTGACCGGAACGCGGCGCGGCTGACGGAGTTGATCAGTGTGAAGAAACTGGCTCATCTCCAGGCACGGCGGAGTGCAACTGGGGAGAAAGCATGATCGAGAAATAGGGTATACACATGAAATCGATTCAGCAGAACAACGTGGGTGAATGGACTTTTACGTCCAACAAGAAGTGCGCGGATCCGTTCAACGAGATCGAGCTGACCGTCGGCTTTCAACAGGACGGCAGCAGCGCGGTACAGCACGTCCCGGCATTCTGGGCTGGCGGGCGCGAGTGGCGCGTGCGGTTTGCGTCGCCCAGGACCGGCACATTCCGGTTTCGCACGGAGTGCTCCAACACGGCCGATACCGGCCTGCACGCGCAGGAAGGCAGCTTGAAGGTCGTTCCGTACAAAGGCAAAAACCCGCTCCTTCGGCACGGCCCGGTGCAGGTGGCCGAAGACCGTCGGCATTTCGCGCACGCGGACGGAACTGCGTTCTTCTGGCTGGGCGATACCTGGTGGATGGGGCTGTGCAAGCGCTTCGCGTGGCCGCAGGACTTCCGCACGCTGACAACGGACCGCGTGAAGAAGGGGTTTACGGTGGTCCAGATTGTGGCCGGTCTGTATCCGGACATGCCGGCGTTCGACAAGCGCGGCGAGAACGAGGCCGGATTCCCCTGGACCAGGGAGTTCGGCCGCATCGACCCCGCCTATTTCGACGCCGCCGATCGCCGCATCGCGCATCTGGTGAACGCAGGGCTGATGCCGTGCATCGTCGCCTGCTGGGGCTATTTCCTGCCGTGGCTGGGCGTGGAGAAAATGAAGAAGCACTGGCGCTACTTGATCGCCCGCTACGGTTCCTACCCGGTGACGTGGTGTCTGGCAGGCGAGGGGACCATGCCGTACTACCTGACGAAGACCTGGGAGGCTGATGTGGCGATGCAGAAGAGGGGCTGGACCGAACTGGCCCGGTATGTCCGTGCCACCGATTCCTTCGCCCGGCCGATCACCATCCATCCCAGTTCCAGCGGCCGTGCGTGTGTTGAAGATGCGAGCGTGCTCGATTTCGACATGCTGCAGACTGGCCACGGCGACCGCAGTTCGCTGCCGAACA
>CAYOQM010000209.1:0-5029 GCA_964406065.1 uncultured Verrucomicrobiota bacterium | reverse complement strand
GATGCCTTCCAGTTTCTCACACGAGTAGAAGTCGCGACGACCTTCGTGCGATATGACCGCCATTTTGACCAACACCGCCCAACAAGCGGCATAGCACGCAACATGCTACCATACCAATGACGATTAAGGACGAATGCAGTCATTCTTTCCCAGCGAGACGGGCCGAGTTGGAAACACATCTCCACAAGACGCTCATCGGACGGCCTGTCGACGATGAACCATATCGGATGTTTCAAGGGAAACGACAAGGGCCGGGTCTCCAAATGCCCCACAGGATGGTCAAAGTCAGTGTGTGTAGACCCCTTGGCCCCAAATCCGATGTTGGTGATGAGATTGACAGCCGGGCGAATAGCTAGTGTTCCCTGGCAGAGTCTTGAAAAGAACCATTGCCCATCCCATGTGTCACTGCGACCGGCAACAATGTCGTTCAACGCCTTTTCGAATACGAGGGCTTCATGATGTGTCGGGAAGATACCGTCATGCAGTCGATTGTCTCTGAATTCAGGCCAAGCCTTGATATCAACATCATACGCCACCCACGCACGCCGCCACGTGGCCCATCCCCAAATCGAAGGGTAGAGTGAAAACCCGTAACTGCTGCCGTCGCGAGGAAGGCGTTCAGACACGTTCAAGCCACAAATATGCCCCACTCTCTCATCATCTCGATAGTAATCTAGCATCTCCGCGCAAAACCGAAAGAAATCGGAATTCGGAAGGCAATCATCTTCGACTATAATCGCTTCTTCGACCTGTGAAAAAATCCACTCGAGCCCCGAAGCTATGCGTCGGCGACATCCGAGGTTCACTTCAGAATAGTTCTTCAGGACAGTGCAGTCCCAATCAACACGCTCGGCAATCGCCCGTGTCGCCATGCATTGCACTCGCTCCTGTTCATTGCGTGGCCCGTCCGCGACGATGAGCAGCATCTTGGGCTTCGCGCGGGCGATCTCCGCAAACACGCGACTCGTCAGTTCAGGTCTGTTGAATATGAGAAAAGCGACGTTCATCACGATATCAAAGCCCCATCTTATCGCACAGGCGGGCAAGCTTCTCCAGGTTGATTCGCATGTCGGCGGCCATTGGCCACGGGGCCGCACTGTTCAAGGGCTCGCCCCGCAAATGGGCGTAACGGAACCTGGAGTATGCAGCAAACGTAAAGGCGCTCGTCTCCCCGAATTCGTACGGAAACAACTCAATCAGTCGACTCGCCTCCCGCATGAACAGCGTGTTGGCCAGTGCGGCGCCATGCGGCGCGACGACCGCGTCACACTCGTGAAAGAGTTGTGCTTGCTCGGCAACCGTCCGGCCCTCCATAACCACTGGCGTGAACCCTCTTTTGGTGAGCATTGTGATGACTTCATCTTCATTTAGTACCCGCCGCCACTGAACGGTACCTCGGGCGACATAGAGGCGGCGCGGCTTCTCGCTGACGGCGGTTGGGAGGTGCTGCAGCACGAGTTCACGAACATACCGATGAGACGACTGATCCAGATAGAATGGAGCACCGTTCTGGCAGAGCCGCACTGGAATAGCCGTGATAAGCCTATCGGGCCGGCAGGCTTCGCATAGAATCTGCGACGGGCTGATTCCGGCATAGCGCAATGTTTCGCGTTGGAATGACGTCAGAGGCCCGTCACCGATGTAGAACGCGTCAATGTTGAGCTGGGGCGACCACTCTCGATACACCCGCAGAAGCGGCAACGTGTACTGCATCCAGTGCCCAAAGTGCGCCACCATCGTGTTCGACAGATAGGCAACGGTTCCATGGACTCGTCTTGCAGAATGGAGCGTTTGACGTGCAACAGGAAGCTCATGGAACTTGATCTGGGGTTCGTAAACGACTTCCCGCCGTGGCGATATCAGGTGGTTGTTCTGGAAAGTAAAACCAGAAAGCTCACAATCGAGCAATTCCCATCTTACGCTCGACTTGAACCGCCTTAGGTACGGGTGCTCATCGCCAGGCAGGCATTCGCTCCCTGCATCAAGCATCGGGCCTTCTTCGATTCGCACGTCATGTCGAACGCCCGGAGGCCCATAGCGGCGCAGGAACTCCGTACTATCAGGAGGACAGATCCCCAAGGGTCGCTGGGCGAAAAGACCCCGAGTCTTGGCAACAACGTGCCACCATAGCCGTCGCCAACACCGTACCCGAGATGGCTCTAGAGAATCAGACATGTCGAAGAAGCTCTCTTACAGTGGGATCACGGTTGTCTCGCAGTTGAGCAGGGATGGGTCAATCCCGAGCAACTCTGCAAACCGGCCCAGAAATACGCCGAGATTGAGTTCCTCATCCAATGCTCTCTGGCCTGCCTGCGTCATTCGTGGATAGCCTGCCGCATCGAGAACAAGCTTCCTCAACTCAGCCAGAATAGGCTTCGAATCCAGACTGTGGCAGAGGAGACCGGCAGGGTAACGATGCAGGAACTCCGTCGGCGTCGCATACACTGGTCCATGATAAAAGACAGGGCGACCGGAGGCAAGATAGGGGGTCATCTTATTAGGGAAACACTGCTGCACGGTCGGTCGGAATCGTGACTCGAACCAGTAGGGCAGGTAGTTGACATCCATTTCGGCCAAACAGGCAATAGTCTCAGTCAGCGAACGCCATCCAAGAAACTCCACATTGCACGCACCCTGTCGCTGCATGACCAGGTCCGGCGCCAACACGCGCATCCGAACCCGCCGGCCCTCGATAGCCCAATTGACCGATGCCAAGGCCTTCAGTAAAGCGTACCACTCTGCGGCGGCATAGAGATTCCCCGCAAAACCGATACGCAATTCACCCGGCGTCTGCAACTCCTGGGCGGGGGGGCGCCGCAAGTCCTTTGTCACCCCATGAATAAGCACAACCGATTCCCGCCCATATCGCGCACGGTAGACGTTCTTCATGCCTTCGGAGGCCACACCGATGCGCAGAGAAGCCTTCATAGCTCTTGTGAACTCGCGCTGCAGACACCCTCCCGTGTACGAATCCAACTGAAATTGAGTCTCCCATCGTTCAGGGGGGTCACACACCGTCACAACCAGTGGACATCCAAGGGCACGGGCAAGTGGTTCAGCCAGGTAGATCAGAAGCGGTGACGTAAGCCCTACCCATAGCAGTTCAACTTTTTCGCGCCGGGCAAAGGCCACAATTCGTCGCAATAGATGAGGGACATGAATCCTGCGCAGATACTGATGCCGCAGCCATACGGTGAGGGAGGGAAAGTGACCTCCAAAACGCCAAAATGGACCTTCGTAAGGATACGAGGCGGAATCAGCGGCGTGTCCGAACCATGATGAGGGTGCACCTTCGTCGTTTCCAAGGGCGAGCGAGAACCTGCAGAGCCGTCCTGCCGGAACACGAGAGCCGAGTTCGTCCAGAAACAGATTACCTGCGTGCGTTGATCCAGGCACACCTCCTGTCAGCAACAGGGTCTTCGGAATGGATTCTGCCCGCTTCATAGGCACACTCGGCGGGCGTTGAACTGTAAAACCATGTTGACCACCGTATCGCTGACCGCATCACTGGTATACTCGGAAGGAATCGCCCACATAGGAGAGCGCCTCACCACCATACCAACGCAAGTGCTAATGCGTTCGACATCAGCTCCACTCAACACATTGCTTCCACACTCGATTGTCTCAGGGCGCTCCGTCACATCCCGTAGCGTCACGTTTGGCACTTTCAAGATGCAGCACTCCTCTTGAACCGTCCCACTGTCGCTGAGAACGCACAGCGCGTGCTGCTCCAAGGCGATGAAATCAAAGAAACCGAACGGATCAAGAAATCGTATCTCGTCGTTCCGGATATCGATTCGACATGCCTCCATTCTGGAGCGGGTCCGAGGGTGGGTGCTTACGATCACCGGCACTTTGTACTCGTTCTGCAAACGCACCAGTGCCTCGGTGAGTGCTTTGAGCCGTGATACGACATCCACATTTTCGGCCCGATGCACGGTCACGAGAAAGTACTTACGCCGTTCCAAGTCCAGGGTTCTCAGTACTGGCGACAAGGCAATGCGATCAACATGGTGATCGATAACCTCTTTGATCGGGTTTCCTGTCACATAGATGCGCTCTCCCTGAATGCCTTCTCGCAGAAGGTTTTGCCGACTTCTCTCGGTGTAAGGCATCAGAATATCACTGGAGTGATCGATGATGCGGCGGTTGGTCTCTTCCGGCACGCGATCGTCATAACAGCGATTCCCCGCCTCCATGTGATAGACGGGGATGCCCATCCGCTTGGCGATAATGGCCGCGAGGCCACTGTTGGTATCACCCAGGATCAGCAAACGATCAGGTTTGCACTCAACCATCAGGCGCTCGATCCTCGGCAGCATGATGGCAAGTTGCTCTGAGAAACTACCGCGCGCATCCAAATAGTGGTCCGGCGCGCGAACGCCAAGCTGTTCAAAGAAGATGTCCTTCAGATTGGGATCATAGTTCTGGCCGGTATGAACCAAAACATGATCGCACAGCTTGTCGAGCTTGGGAATGATGAGGCTGAGACGGATGATTTCGGGCCTTGTACCCAACACGGTCATTATTTTCATAGGCTCCCCCGCGAATCGATTAATGTTCAGGAAAAGAAGAAAATGATTCTGCCCGCGAATCACGCGAATCTACGCGAATAGCTTCTTGCAACGTCTTCCGCTTGACTCAAATTCGTGTCGATTCGTGTCATTCGCGGGCAGACTTGTTGGCGAGACGTTGATATTCCAATTTCGGATGATGGCCAAAGTTGATCAGCAACCCCAACCGATTGAGGTTGAAGAAAAGAAAGAAGCTCTTGCCCGCGAATCACGCGAATTTACGCGAATGGATTTGTGAGTAACGTCGCATCCCATATCCTTATTCGCGTCTATTCGCGTCATTCGCGGGCAGATTGCTCTTCACAACTCAATTGCATAAGTCTCCCGCTAATCACGCGAATTTACGCGAATGGATTTGTGAGTAACGTCGCATCCCATATCCTTATTCGCGTCTATTCGCGTCATTCGCGGGCAGATTGCTCTTCACAACTCAATTGCATAAGTCTCCCGCGAAT
>CAYOQM010000208.1:4924-5154 GCA_964406065.1 uncultured Verrucomicrobiota bacterium | reverse complement strand
AAGGCCTGCTCGCCCACGCGCAACACCTCGGCGAATTGTTTGGGAAACGCATGGCGGACTGGGAGAAGAAGTTCGCCATCGTCGGTAACACGCGCGTCAAAGGCTGCCTGATGGGGGTTGAATTGGTCAAGGACAAGGCCACCAAGGAGCCCTTCGACGAAGCCGGCAAGCGCGTCTATCAGCGTGCGTTTGCCAAGGGCCTGGCCTGGATCCCGGCCGGGCATATCATG
>CAYOQM010000208.1:0-4914 GCA_964406065.1 uncultured Verrucomicrobiota bacterium | reverse complement strand
TAGCTCACAAGGCGATGGACATCATCGAGGAATCTATCGGCGAAGTGCAGAAGGAACTCGGGTACGGGGGTCGCTAACCACCCGGCACACAGCGGTCTGACGTTCTTGAAGAGGAGACCTTTCCCATGACATTGCATGCCGGTGCTGCCGTTCGGGACATCAGTCCTGCCAAACCCATGGCGCTGTATGGATACCCGCACGTGGAGCGGGTTTCCACGGGCATCCATGACCCCTTACTGACTTCGGTGTTGTGGCTGGAACATGCCGGCTCGCGGTTGGCCATGGTGGCGCTGGATCTGCTGATGTTGGAACCTCCGATGGCCCGGGCGATCCGACGGCGGGTGGCTGCTAAGTTGGAAATCCCGGAAGCTGGCGTTTTCATCAGTTGCACGCATACCCATTCCGGGCCTGTGACCACACGGCCTCTGGGGTGGCAGAACGATCCGACGATCCCTCCCCCCGATCCGGAGTATCTGGCCTGGGTGGGCGACCAGGTGGTCGCCGCCGCCGAAACCGCGGCCGCCAATGCCGTCCCGGCAGAGTTGGCCTGGACAAGCGCCGATGCCACCGGCGTCGGCGGGAACCGTCTGCAGGCTGACGGTGTGACCGATTCGGAATGCGGCATCCTGGCGGTGCGCTCGACCACCGGACAAAAGACCTGGCTGGCCGTTGCGCTGGTCTATGGCATGCACCCAACGGTGCTGCATGAGGATTCCACGCTGGTTTCCTCGGACTTTCCGCACTATGCCCGGCAACACCTGCGCGAGAACCTGGGTGAGGGCGTGACCGTTCTCTTTCATACGGCCCCCTGTGGAAACCAAAGTCCCCGGCATTTCGTCAATGGTCAGACGTTTGCGGAAGCCGAACGTCTCGGTCGCCAGTTGGGGACTGCCGCCACCGCGGCGCTCCGCGGTATCCGCGACAATGACTGGTGTGCGTCACCGCGTCTTGACGCCGCATTGGCGCCGGTGGTATTACCTCTTCGTCAACTGTACCCCCTGTCCGCCGCTCATGCCCTTCTGGACGAATACCGGAGTACGTATGCACGCCTGCAGAGAGAAGGCGCACCCCGCCCGGATATCCGGACCGCAGAGTGCGCGGTCTTCGGCGCCGAAGGCGCCGTCGCCCTGGCCGAGGCGGAGGCCTGCGGCGACATTGAACAACTGCTTGTCCGGTACGCGCCGCTTGAGGTTCAGGGCCTCTGCATCGGGAAAGCAATGGTGATCGGCCTGCCCGGCGAGTGTTTCACGGAGTATGCACTGACCATCAAGCGGGGCGCCGCCACGCGGACTTTTGTCGTCAGTCTCGTGAACGGGGATCTCCAGGGATATGTGGTAACGCCCGAAGCGTCTGCGGCGGGCGGGTATGAGGCGACCAACGCCCTGTTCGCGCCCGAGTCGGGCGGAATACTGGTCAGGACGGCCTTGGCGATGGCCGCACGGCTTGCGGGCTGATACGGGTGAATGGACTTGGTTAGGAAGGCGATAGAACCATGAAGACAGTAAAGTTTGGAGTCATCGGATGCGGACTGATGGGCCGGGAATTCGGCAGCGCTTCGGCGCGCTGGTTTCATCTGCAAGGCATGACCGCCCGCCCGGAAATCGTGGCCGTTTGCGATACGAAGGCTGAACTGACGCAGTGGTTCACCGATAACCTGCCGACCGTCAAGCAGGCGACCTCCGATTACCGGGCGCTGCTGGCCAATCCCGAGGTGGAGGCCGTGTATGTTGCCGTTCCTCACAACCTGCACGCCGAGATCTACTGCGCGGCTATTGAGGCGGGCAAGAGCCTGATGGGGGAAAAGCCGTTCGGTATCGACAAGGCCGCCAATGAAACCATTGTGGCCTGCCTCGCCAGTCATCCGAATGTGTTTGTGCGGTGCAGTTCAGAATCGGTTTTTTTCCCCGCCATGCAGCGGATCGGGGCTATGCTGGAGGCCGCTGCGTTCGGGCGGATTATCGAAGTCAACAGCGGCTTTCTGCACTCCAGCGACATGGACGTGAACAAGCCGATCAATTGGAAGCGCATGCTGGCCTTCAACGGCGAATACGGCGCCATGGGCGACCTTGGCATGCACGCTTGTCACATGCCCTTCCGGGCCGGGTGGTTTCCCAGGGATGTGCGCGCCGTGCTCTCGAAAATCGTGCCCCAGCGTCCCGACGGCAAGGGTGGCCTGGCACCCTGCGAAACCTGGGATAATGCCACGTTGCTATGCACCGCCGCCGGGACGGACGGGGCCCCGTTCCCACTGACGATCAAGACCCAGCGTATCGCGCCTGGTCACAAGAACACGTGGTATCTGGAGATACTGGGCACAAAGGCCTCGGCACGTTGGAGCAGCAAGCAGATTAACACGGTCGAAGTGCTGGAATACACCGGCGGCGAGCAGGCGTGGCAGGTTATTGACATGGGTCACGAAATGGCATTCAAGTCCATTACCGGCGGGATTTTCGAGGCCGGATTTTCCGATTCCATCCTGCAGATGTGGGCGGCGTTCCTGCATGAAATGGTGCAGGGCAAGCCGATCTCCCGGTTCGCAGGCTGCGTCACGCCGGCGGAAACGGCGTTCAGTCACCGCCTGTTCACGGCGGCGCTCAAGAGCCAGGCCAACGGGACAACGGAGAGAGTAGTTCCATGATTCTTGCAATTGATCTAGGGTCAACATCGTTCAAGGCCGCGATCTTCGATCGCCGGCTGCGGCAGATCAGCGTCGGCAGTTACCGGCTGGCCCATCGCTTCGGCGCCGGGCAGAAGGTTGAGATCGATGTCGACGCCGTGCATGCGGCGCTGCGCGGCGCCCTGGCGCAAGCCCGTGCCGCCGATCACGATATCCGGGTGGTTGCCCTGACCAGTCAGGCCCAGACATTCACACTGGTTGATGCGGCCGGTCGGTCACGCATGCCGTTCATCTCGTGGCAGGACGGCCGCGCGACGTCGGCCGCAGCGGAACTGCAGAAGAAACTTGGAAACGCCTTCGGTGTTCACTCCAGTTTCGGCCGATTGTTGCCCGCTTTGTTCATCGCCAAGGTGCGTCACGTGCGGCCCGAGACTTGGCTGATGCCCTTGCAACTGCCCTCGTATGTGTTGCGGCTGTGGACCGGCGCATCGGTGACCGATACCAATCTCGCCGCCATGAGCGGCCTGTACTCGTTACCCTTGCAGGGGTGGTGGCCGGCCGCAGTACGCGCCTGCGGTCTGCGCGAACAACAGTTGCCCCGGCTGATTCCGGTCGGCGAGATCGCTGCCGAGACCACCACAGCGGCACGACGATTCGGGTTGCCCCGCGGCATTCCTGTCGTGCTGGCGGGTAACGACCAGACGGCGGGAGGGTACGCCGCCCGGCTGGAAACCCGTGACGCCCTGTTGATCACCATCGGCACGGCGCAAGTGGCCTATACTTGCTGCAAACGCATGCCGTCGCCGCGGGAAGGCATGATTCGCGGCCCCTATCCTGGAGGGATCTTCTACCGCATGGCTGCCGACGGCTGCGGCGGCAACATCGTCAACTGGGCACAGACCGTTCTCGCCGGCTGCGCGGATGACGACGGCTTTTTCAAAGCGGCGGCACGGGCCCCGCGCGGATGCCACGGCCTGGTGTTCGATGCGTCGCTCGACCAGGCGTCCGGTAGTTGGAGGAATCTGGGCCTTCATCACACCGAAGCCGATTTGACGCGCTCCATCTTGGAAAACCTGGGCGGTCGCATGGCCGGTATGGTTCGTGAGTTGGGCGTCAATGTGAAAAAAACGCAAGCCCTGGTTGCAGGCGGCGGCAGCTTGCGGCCCCTCTGGCGGCAGATTGTCTCCGAAACGCTGGGGGCAAGACTCGTGCCGACCGATGGCCGCCCCCTGCGGGGTGCGGCCCGCATGGCGGCTCCACATTGGCGAACATGAACGTCCAGAACATTCATAAGGAGACGGCATTGTGACCAAACGCGAAATCATCAGGAAAGTCTGCGAGGACCCCGGTTTGATCGATTGCCACACCCACCTCGGCATGGATGTGGGATATTGAAAAGGAGACCTATGAACATTCTCAATGCCTTCTCTCTTCGGGATAAAGTCGCTCTGATCACGGGCGGCGCAGGCCTGTACGGCCGTCAGATCGTGCAGGCGCTGGCCGAGGCCGGGGCGTTGACCTACATCGCCTCCCGCAATCTCGAGGCGCTGGAGAAACTGGCGGCGGAACATCGGGCGCTGGGCCATAACGTACGCGCTCTGCGGATGGATCAGACCGATGAGACCTCCATCTTCGCGGTTCGTGACACGATCGTGAAGGAGAGCGGCAAACTGCACATTCTCGTCAACAATGCCGTGGCTCGACCGGTGAAGAAGGGCTATTTCGATGACGCGGCAGCAATCGACGAGAGCATGCGGGTGAACGGCACGGGGCTGATCCTCGTCACTCGCGCCCTTGGCGAGGTGATGGCTGATGGCGGCTCGATCATCAATATCGGCTCGATGATGGGGCTGGTCGGCGTGGAGCCGTTGAACTATCGCGGCACCGACATGAACGGCTGGTATCCGGACTATTTTTTCCACAAGGGCGGGATGGTGAACCTGACCCGGTTCCTGGCCAGCTACTATGGTCCGCGCGGAATCCGCTGTAACTGCGTCCACCCGGGCGGGCTGCGGTCGGAAAGCCAGCCGGAAGCGTTTGTGAAAAACTACTGCGAACGCACCTGCCTCGGGCGGCTGGCCAACGACACCGACCTGATGGGGATCGTCGTGTTCCTGGCCGCTGATGCATCGGTGTACGTGACCGGCACGAATATCCCGGTCGATGGCGGGTATACGGCGAAGTGAAACGTAAAACGTGAGGTGTGAGGATGGAGAAAATACGGTTTGCTGAGTATAACCTCTCCCGGCTGATGCTGGGCACCGTCCAGTTCGGCTTGCCGTACGGCGTGGCCAATC
>CAYOQM010000207.1:0-5164 GCA_964406065.1 uncultured Verrucomicrobiota bacterium | reverse complement strand
ATCATGAATGTGCAATATCGTGTCGAGGTGCTCCAGTCGGCGTGAACCTGTAGGCTTCCATGACCTTTCACGGAGCCAACGATGGCCGCTGTTGGTCTGCGAGCCTCCACAGTCCAACCCAGTCCAATCTGCCTAAGGTAGTCATCTGGATTTTCGAGGGCGGCAAAGGCGGAATAGAGGGTTTGCAGAGCGCTCTCGGCTTCCTTGTGATGAAAGCATACCGTTACGGTGGGGCCGTCAGGGTCATCCATAGGAACCCATCCCCAGCCGATAACCTCTTCCCCGTTCGACCGAGCAGCCTGAACCAAAATAGTCCACAATTCACCACTGGACTGATCTTGTTCCTCAGTCTGCCACCGATGCGCTAAGTCCGGCTTGTTCATGCTCATCTCCAATGGATGTGGTTAATGGCTAACGTTCAGCGTGTCCGGCGCGCGGCAGCGCGTACGGACCACGCTGTTGTTGGGGCTATAGTTGCTTTCGTGTCCACTTGAACCGGTTGTAGCACTCGTACATGCACCGGCGATAGAGTTCCTTCGCGCGAACGAAACTGTACTTCTCGTTTTCGATCTTCGACATGTACGTCGGGTCCGACAACACAGCCTTGATTACTGGCAGAAGTCGAGAACTTGCCTTCTGTTCAAGGATTCTTCTGAAGTCCGCCTCCTTGGCGAGTGAACATCCGTACCATTCCAGCCAGTCGCCCAACTTCTCGTCGTTCAGGAGTGCTTGGATGAGTAGTGCCCAGACAAGGTTCCTCGCTCTCCCGATTGCGTATGCCAGCTTCTTGGGCGCGAGTTCTTCCAGCCTCCGCATCGGGCTGTTCAGAACTAGCCCGATCTTGTAGGCGAGAACAATCTTCCGGGAGTCGGAATGCAGACAGGATGACCGAAACGTATCCTCGTAAACCTTCTGCGTTTCAAACACGTCCCGCAGACGGGACATCTTGTCAAGCTCCCCTTGGCCGGCAAGGAACGTCTGCGCAAGGTTCTTGATCTTGAGGTCCCGGGAATCGGCGATACCCATTACCTCCAAGTCGGAATCGGTTAGGTTCTCAAATGCCTTTTCCTGCCGAGAGTAAAAGATTCCTACGTCTTCCTTGAACTTGTCCTGAAGGTCACACTGGATGCGGTCATTTGCCCTAAGATTCCAGGGATCAACCGGATTCTGCTGGTTGTTGCAGATAGTGACCGTCGTGACAAACTCACTCCACGGGTCATGTTCGACGATCTTGGCGAGCACGCGGATTGACTCCAAGACCTTGTTCTCCTTGAGTGTAGGGTTACCCTCGTTTTCATCAAGGAACTTGTCTACGCTGGAGACCGTCTGCGCCCCGTTCAGGAGTCTTGGAACCTTGATGATGGCGAATCCATCATCGATGTGTACATCCTCGGCTGCCAGAGTAATGCCGTTGTGGTTAAAAGAGAACACTTCGGGCGGTTGCTGGCCCTTGAGCACAATCGAAGCCAACGCCTCTCGAATCTTGCGGTTGCGCGGACTGTCGGAAGAGAGACCGGCTCGGATGTTCCTGTTGAAGAACTTCTGTCCGAGACTCTTGTAGATTCGGTGTAGATCCATCAGGCGTACGAATCCGACATGGAGTGTCTTTTCCTCCCCCGGAATCTCGACTGTAACGGAGTCAGTGAACTGAACTCTGTGAGTGTCGGGTGGCGGGGTCGTTGGCGGCTGGCGTTTATCGGAGACGAACTCGACGGCAAGGGAGACGGGGCGTCCCTTGAAGAAGGCTTCCACAATCCATTTCTTGTTGTCAAGATTCTCTCGGCGATCACGCAATCCGAAACTGTTTTCGGCCATTTCCAACTCGCCTTTGAAGACGAACTGGATATAGATGCGTTCAATCAGGTCTTGGCATTCACAAAGGTCCGCCTTGAGCAGTCGGATGAAGTCATTCTGTTCGGCGTCTTGTAGGGGGTTGCCGAAGATGCGTTCGACACCCGCAGACGTTAGACGTTCAAGGGATTCCTTGAATAGATTGTGATTCTCGGACCACTTGAATTGATACAGGTACAGGTTCTTACTTGGGCGATCGATATAGTACCCATCGAGACCGTAATCGTTGCCGCCGAACGCGACCTGCTGGGCGATGCCACGCGGTGCGCACTTGAACTTCTTCGCGATGTGCATCAAAGCGAAGTAGTCTTCCTTCCTGCCGTGGAATTCCGGTCCCAGGTCGGCGTACAGTTGATCGAGTTCCTGTTGATCCTTCCGCGTGATTGGCATTCCTAATCTCCTTTTCTTCTACCCAAACGTCGCAAATCCGCCGCGCGGTTTACCGCGTGCGCTGCATTTGTCTTGTTTGGCTTATGGTTTCCATTTATCCAGATCCCATTCAGCTACGGACATGATACCGACTGCCTGCATCTTGCACATCTCGATAAGTTCCATGTACTTCTCAATATCATCAAGTGTCGTCCAACCATATGAGTTGTGTTGGTTCCAGGGAATACCCAGAACGTCGATGATCCCTCGGTCAATCGGGCAATGGGGTGGTTTGTTGATCTCACCCAGACACCACAGATACTTGAGGTATATATTCAATGCTTTCTGGGTGATTTCAATGCGAAACCGATCATCTCGTAAGATACCCTTCTTCTGATGATTTGCCGTACTTTCGTTGGCACAGTTCACAATGTTCTGACATTGATCCAGTGCCGAAACGGAACTCTGGTGTGCGTTGCCGATGGCGATGAGTGTGTTCTTAAGGTCGTTGCGACAATCGCTCTTGCGGGGGGCCATATTCTTGAGTCCCTTGATATAGACTCCAGCGTGTTGAAATGCCGCACCAATAGAGTTCACCAGTGCCTATCCGACAAGAAAGTCTTTTTGTTCTTGTGTCATCGGGGACCTCCGCAATGCTTTAGAAGATGTCGTCGCATTCCAGGAATGTTTTTGTTCTGATGTACTCTTCTTCAGTAATTTCTTCTCTCTCACGCTTGTCACGCAAGTCAGCCAACAGTTGATCAACTGATGGGCCCGATGAAACCGCCTGCAGTGGCGCTTCATTCCGGATGGCTTCTTTAATCGCTACGAAAAGCTGCTTCCTACTGTCACTTACCCCACACTTACCTTTGGACTCTAGATGTTCATCCATGGCAGCAAGCAATCTATTTGCTGTCATATCGTCGCATTCTCTGCATATTGAAACTACGCGCTTTGCCATAGCAGAGAGTACCCCCATGTCAAACCTCCAGTCATTCTCCTGAATATCCCAAGCATTAAGGCTTGTTAACTTGCACGCAAACCACTCAAACTCTCGATCCTCTGGTTCGCGTGTGAGTCTTATTCCTCTCTGACGTTCATTGTAAAGGCAAGGTATGCGAAATCCATCAGACACAAGTGAGTCAGAAAACCACTGAGGAGGCCGTGCTAGCCATCCAGGAATTACCAGCCTGAAGGTCCGAGATAGGACAGTCTGAAAGTAGATGACCAGCCACAAGTAGGTAATGAACCTGTCTCGTTCTGCGTCAGAATTGAACGCATCAGGCAGATAGAAAACGAGTTCCGTCTCAAGACGTGTGTTCAGTGCATACCCGACCAAGCGGGAGCAATCGCAGACAAACTTATCGGGATAGTATTCATTTATGAATTCTTCTTCCATTTACTACCTCTGTGCCGAACGTGTCGCGACCATGAGTTAATGGGACCCAAAGTGGTAAAAAGGGGGTAACACTTCCCCGTTACGGGTTACGCGTATCATGTTGTGTGACTGCATCTATGTTTCGGCGGCATAGCGCACCCAACAGAACACAAGGCAGAGGACGAGACAGAACACCTATTATGTCACATCGGATCATCCAACAGACGCAGAAGGCAACCCATTTGTCTACATGATGCCGAGCCGCGCCTCCCTGCCACGGCAAGGCCATACCAGCATGAGTACTTCAGCCTGACTCTAGCCCAGGACTGGTCCCTACACCGCTCTTCATCAGCACCCATCACACCCACACTCACATGCCACTCTCAACGTGCTGCAAGGCTGAGAAACAAAGCTAGATAGCAGGCAAAGTCGCCGATCTCCTTCCTGTCCGTGCCTAACATCTCACGCCAGTCCGTGGGTTCGCCCGCCTTCGCCATCTGCCTGCTCAGAATGTTGCAGGCATCGATTAAGACGTTATGTGCCGTGGTCCTCGCCTGATCCAGTTCGGCCCTCTGTTCATGTGCAGCCAGATGCCACTTAGCCCGGTGATGCGCGTAGTTAACGGCCGCTCGGAACAGGTCGCAACGCAGTGATTCGTGTTTGCTTCCTTTGATCTCCTCGAATGCCGTCATGGCGCGCTCGACTCGCACGTTACACCTCCACCCGCTGATGACGCCCTTGTGCAACCCGTTGCCTGCGGCCGCGTCGCTTCTCCGATATATCAAGCGTATTTCACTGAGACCCGAGTACGCCTGGGGATGCCGTAAGGCGACGGTCAGTTACCGGCCCAACCATGCGTCACTCGACGTCCCGCATCTTACGGCCCAACACGACCAAGCTTTCCTGGATTGTCACAGTGCCTTCGTTTCACAGTTGAGCCCTGAGCAATGCCTTCCGACAGCGCACACCAACGGCTGAAGAATCATTTTGCGCACGGGTCTCCTCAACCATTGATATCGTTCCAGCATCGCCGCTGCGCTGGGACCAATCTTGTAGTATACCGCTGTACATAAGCGACCGAGTTTCGAGCCTGCAAGGTAGGTATCCCTGTAACCACGCAGCAGTCGCACCTCCGGTGCATCGAAGCTCCCGAAGCAAACAGTGGCAACGAAACAGCCAGAAGATGACGTGGCGGGGGCCAACAGACGCTTGTTTGCTTCCACGGCTCTATCGGAATCAGGAAAGACATCGACAACACTCTTAAACACCTCTCGGGCATCCCGCTTCTGCCCCTGAGCCTCAAGCACAACGCCAAGGAAATACTTCGCATCCGGGTTGGCGTAGGCCTGCAGAGACTTCTCAAACTCCAATTGAGCAGCACGCCAGTTCGAGCGCAGTCGATGCGCGTGCCCCATATAGTAGTACGCATCAGCGATGAGAGAATCTGACTGAACGCCACCGGACACCGTGGGAGCGGCTCTCATCTTCCCTGCAAGAGCAATGATCTGGGCGACTTTCTGGCTGATAACTCCGAACTGCCGCCGAATTCGGACCTCCTCAACACCG
>CAYOQM010000206.1:0-5190 GCA_964406065.1 uncultured Verrucomicrobiota bacterium | reverse complement strand
CTGGAGCACGAATATGCGAACGCGATGGATCGCCTCGAAAGCGGCGACGAAGTGGATCAGCGTATTATCAAGCAGGTCCGCGTCTACATTGCCAGCAAGAAGAAACTGTCAGTGGGCGACAAGATGGCTGGGCGTCACGGAAACAAGGGCGTTGTGGCGCGTATTCTGCCTGAGGCTGACATGCCTTTCCTTCCTGACGGAACTCCTGTGGACATCGTCTTGAATCCTCTTGGTGTGCCCTCTCGTATGAATGTCGGGCAGGTATTGGAAACCCATTTAGGATGGGCCTGCAAGATTCTCGGACTCTACGCAAGCACGCCGGTATTTGACGGTATTTCCGAGAAACGTATTCATGATCTGATGAAGGATGCCAAGCTTGCCGCTGATGGAAAGACGCAGCTGTTAGATGGCCGCACTGGAGAACCGTTTGATCAGAGGGTGGTCGTGGGTTATATCTACATGCTCAAACTGCACCATTTGGTCAGCGACAAGATTCATGCTCGTGCCGTGGGTCCATACTCGCTGGTTACCCAGCAGCCACTGGGCGGAAAGGCCCAATATGGCGGCCAGCGCCTCGGGGAAATGGAGGTCTGGGCGCTGGAGGCCTATGGGGCCGCCTATGCCCTGCAGGAATTGCTCACGGTCAAAAGCGATGATACGACCGGGCGAACGCGGATTTATGAATCCATCGTCAAGGGCGAAAACGTACTCGAAGCAGACCGTCCCGAGTCGTTTAACGTTCTGATTAATGAGTTGCGCGCCATCGGTCTTGATGTGCGGGCCGAAGCAAAAGAAAAACGAATTTAATGGAGGCGGCGGAGACGCCGGGTCACCTATGTCCGAACGAACCTTGATAAATTCTGCAGCTCGGGAACGCCTGGGGATGCCCCTGGTGGAGGGATTTGACTCCGTGAATATCACCCTAGCTTCCCCGGACACCATTCGGGCTTGGAGCCATGGGGAAGTTAAGAATCCCGAGACCATTAACTATCGCACCTACAAGCCTGAGAAGGGCGGACTGTTCTGTGAGCGCATTTTTGGCCCCACTCGGGACTGGGAGTGCAGTTGCGGGAAGTACAAGCGCATCAAGCATAAGGGCGTGATCTGCGATCGTTGCGGGGTTGAAATAACTCAATCAAGAGTTCGGCGTGAGCGGATGGGGCACATTGACTTGGCTGTTCCGGTTTCGCATATCTGGTTTTTCAAGTGTACTCCCAGTCGCATCGGTCTGGTGCTGGATATGACCGCTCGCGCTTTGGAACGCGTGCTGTACTACGAGGATTACGTTGTGGTGGAAGCAGGGGACACGCCGCTTCAGGAAAAGCAGCTCCTGAGTGAAATGGAGTATCGCGAAGCCCAGGAGAAGTACGGCGAAAATTTCACGGCGCGGATCGGAGCGGAGGCTGTTCGCGACCTCATGAAGAAGATTGATCTTGAAAAGACTCTTCAGGAGCTTGATGCGCAGATGGAAACGACGCGCAGCAAGCAGAATCGAAAAAAACTATCCAAGCGGATGAAGGTTCTGGAAGGATTTCTCACCAGCAATACACGTCCGGAATGGATGATTTTCGAGGTTATGCCCGTGATTCCTCCGGATCTGCGTCCCCTAGTCCCCTTGGAGGGGGGCCGGTTCGCAACGTCTGACTTGAATGATCTTTACCGTCGTGTGATTAATCGCAATAACCGACTCAAGAACCTGCTTCAGCTTAAAACACCGGATGTCATTATCCGCAACGAAAAGCGGATGTTGCAGGAGGCTGTGGATGCGGTTATCGACAACGGTCGCCATGGTCGCGCAGTGACCGGCGCCGGGAATCGTCCCCTGAAGTCGCTTAGCGATATGCTTAAGGGCAAGGGTGGCCGGTTCCGGCAGAATTTGCTTGGCAAACGCGTGGACTATTCGGGGCGTTCCGTGATCGTCATCGGGCCTGAATTGAAGTTGCACCAGTGTGGGTTGCCCAAGAAGATGGCGCTGGTTCTATTCGAGCCGTTCATCATCCGCCGGCTGAAGGAAATGGGTGTGGCTCATACTGTCCGAAGCGCCAAGAAGTTGATTGATAAGCAGTCGGATGAAGTCTGGGCAATTCTCGAGGAGATCACCCGCGATAAAACCGTGATGCTGAACCGTGCGCCGACATTGCACCGTTTGAGCATCCAGTCATTTGAGCCCACGTTGGTTGAGGGTGAGGCGATTCAGGTTCATCCGCTAGTGTGTACGGCTTATAACGCAGACTTTGACGGTGACCAAATGGCGGTTCACGTCCCGCTTTCCATTGAGGCGCAGATTGAGTCCCGCTTACTGATGCTCTCGACGAACAATGTGTTCTCTCCGTCAAGCGGGAAGCCCGTCATGACGCCTACGCAGGATATTGCTCTGGGCATCTATTACCTGACCTCTTCGGCTCAGAAGGATCGGCTCAAAGAGGGGGTGCGCAAAGCCTCCGGTCAGCCTCAAGAACAGGAACGCCTTCCTATTTTTGACGAAGCGGCCCAGGTCCGTCTGGCCTATGATGATGGGGCCCTGAAGATTCACAACAGGGTCCGCTTCAAGAATCCAGACTATGGGAGAAAAACCGTTTTCGGTGACACGAGCTCTAAAATGTTGATGACCACGGTCGGGCGAATATTCTTCAACGAGATTCTGCCTGATACGCTAGGCTTCATCAATCGGTGTTGCGACAAGTCATTCCTGGGCAAATTGATCTGGCAGTGTCATCGCGTCAGCGGACATGTGGAGACGGTTCGCGTGCTCGACAGTTTGAAGAACATCGGGTTTGAGCATGCCACGCTGGCGGGCATCTCAATCGGCTTGTCGGATATGATCATTCCTGCCGAAAAAGAGGATATTATCGCCAAGGCGCACAAGTCCGTGACTGAGGTTGAGAGCCAGTACCGGCGGGGTATTATCACGGATGGGGAGCGCTACAACAAGATCGTCGACATTTGGACCCAAGCGACGGAAGAAACGTCGAATGCCATGTATCGAGCCATTGAGGAGAACTCGGGTAGCGACGAGGCGAATCCGATTTTCATGATGGTAGACTCCAAGGCGCGTGGAAGCCGCCAGCAAATCCGTCAGCTGGCGGGGATGCGCGGATTGATGGCCAAGCCGTCAGGTGAAATTATTGAACGCCCGATTGTGTCGAATTTTCGCGAGGGACTGAGCGTCCTGGAATACTTTATCAGTACGCATGGAGCACGTAAGGGGTTGGCTGATACTGCGCTCAAGACCGCCGATGCCGGGTATTTGACGCGCAAGCTGGTGGATGTCGCGCAGGATGTACGCATTATCGAGCAGGATTGCAATACGCTCAATGGCATTGAAGTCAAGGCAATTGGAGAGGGTGACGAAAATCTCGTTTCCCTTGCGGACAGGATCAAGGGGCGTACTGCGCTCAACGATGTGGTGAATCCCGTTACGCGTGAATTGATCGTGCCAGCCGGGGGGCTTATCGATGAGGCGCTCGCGGAAGCCATTATGAACGCGGATATCGAGAAGCTACGAATCCGAAGTGTTCTGACTTGTGAAACGCGGCGTGGTATTTGCGCAAAGTGCTACGGGCGTGATCTTTCGACGGGGCGGCCCGTTGAAATGGGGGCCGCCGTAGGGATCATCGCGGCTCAGTCCATTGGAGAGCCTGGCACGCAGTTGACGATGCGTACATTTCACATTGGTGGAACGGAGAGTTCTGTATTCAAGCAACCACATGTCATTTCAAAGCATGATGGTGTCGTTCAGTATACGAATATGCGTGTTGTGGTGAATGGACAGGGCAATTTCGTGGTTCTGAATAAGAACGGGTCGGCAGGAGTTTTTGATGATGCCGGACGGGAAGTGGAGCGTCATTCCATCGCCATCGGCGCCGTGATTTCCGTTGAGGATGGTGGTCGTGTCAAGAAAGGGCAAAGCTTCATCGAATGGGATCCGTACAGCGTGCCGATTCTAGCGGAGAAGTCTGGATCTGTTCATTTCCAGGGATTTATCGAGAATGTGACCGTTAAGAAAGAAGTTGATCAGTCGACGGGACTGATGGGGACGGTTGTACTGGAACACAAAGAAGACCTCCATCCTCAGATTGTCGTCACCTTTGGCCACAACGAGCCGCCGATGGCATACAACATCCCGGCAGGGGCGCATGTGATGGTGAAGGATGGCAAGAAGGTGACCGCAGGTGAAGTGCTGGCAAAGACCCCGCGCAAGGAATCCAAGACCAAGGATATTACTGGTGGCTTGCCACGTGTAGCGGAATTGTTTTAGGCGCGCCGTCCAAAGGATGCGGCGGAAATTGCCAAGATTGATGGCGCCGTTGATTTCGGCCCCAACCAGCGTGGCCGCCGTTGCCTGCTGATCCGTGACGCTGTGACAGGTGACGAGGAGCAGCATTTGATTCCGATGGGCAAGCATATCGTAGTCTACAAGGGTGATTATGTCCAGAAGGGGCAACAGCTTACGGAAGGACCGATTGTGCCCCAGGAAATTCTGGAGATCTGCGGACCGCAGGAGCTTCAGGAATACTTAGTGAACCAGGTTCAGGAAGTTTACCGGCTACAGGGTGTGGAAATTAATGACAAGCACATCGAAATTATTGTCCGGCAGATGTTGCGCAAGGTTCGCATCACGGATGCAGGGGATACTGATTTCCTGTGGGGTGAGCAGGTTGAGCGCCAGGTATTCAAGGAAATGAACGACAAGGCGCAAGCTGAAGGCAAGCGTGCGGCAGAAGCTTCACCGGCGTTATTGGGTATTACCAAGGCGGCGCTGGAGACTGAGAGCTTTATCTCTGCCGCGTCCTTCCAGGATACGACGCGTGTTCTCACTGAGGCGGCTACTTTGGGGCGTGTCGATACGCTTTATGGGTTCAAGGAGAATGTGATCATGGGCCATCTGATTCCCGGCGGGACTGGTTTCCCCATGTTTAGGAACATCAAACTGGTGGCGCTGGCGGAGGCGGTTGCGGAGGAAGAGCTCAGGCAGGAAAGCGAAGCGGTTAAGAAAGCGCAGGAACTTCTCGGATAAAGCTTGACAGAAGGATGCCGTTTCTGGCATTTTTTTACGCTTTGCGTTTGGAAGGGAATGAAGGTATGCCAACGATTAACCAACTTGTGAAATACGGGCGGAAGCAAGTCCGTTATAAAAGTAAATCGCCCGCGCTGAAGAATTGTCCTCAGCGTCGCGGCGTGTGTCTGTCG
>CAYOQM010000205.1:0-5190 GCA_964406065.1 uncultured Verrucomicrobiota bacterium | reverse complement strand
GCCGGGCGCTTAACCGGAACGAAGAGGGCGTCAGGCAATACCAGAAGCTGCAGGAACGCTGGAACCCCGGGCCTGTTCTGGTGCACCAGACCTACGGCAATATCCTCGATGCGGTGGGCCGGTATGAGGAGGCGCTGGCTCAACGGCGCATCGCGGTCGCCCAGGAACAGAAGTGGTGGACGTATATGGCGTTGGCCAATACGTTGTCCCTGATGAACCGGTTCACCGAGGCAAACGAAACTTATGCGGCGGCCATCAAACTGAAGCCGGAAGAGGCCAGTCTCTGGACCGAGTGGGCAGGGGCGTTGCACAGAGCCCAACGGTACGATGAAGCCGTCGAGAAATGCAGGCAGGCCATTTCGATGAGCGATACCGAAGGCAAGGCGTGGACTATTTGGGGAGCATGTCTGGAGATGAAGGGTGACGTTCAGGGCGCGGTGGAAAAATACAAGAGAGCCGCTGCCTTGGGAGACGCGCGCGGGCAGTTTGCGCTTGCTGCGTGTTCCCAGAAGGGCGTGGGCGTTAAGAAGACAACTGAGGATGCATTACAGCGGTATCGCGCGGCGGCTGAACATGGCAACGCGGGTGCGCAGTTCATGCTTGGGAACGCTTATCACTCCGGCCAGGGCGTGGCGATCAATCTGGAGGAAGCCATGCGGTGGTACCTCAAGGCCGCCGAACAGGGGCTTCCAAGAGCACAAGGTATTGTGGGCTACTTCTATTTCAACGGCTGTGGTGTGGCAACCAATCTGACTGAGGCCGTTAAGTGGTATCGGAAGGCGGCGGAGCAAGGAGAAGCCCTGGCGCAATACTCCCTCGGTTATTTCTATTTTAATGGGATAGGCATGGAAACCAACCTGAACGAGGCCTTGAAGCTGTTTGGAAAGTCCGCTAACCAGGGATGCGCTGACGCGCAAAACATACTTGGGTTCGCTTACTTCAACGGCCAGGGCGTGGCAACCAACCAGAGCGAGGCGGTGAAGTGGTTCCGCAAGGCGGCCGCACAGGGATATGTTAACTCGCAATTCATGCTTGGGATCTCTTGCCAATTTGGCCAGGGCGTGGAGACCAACCTGGAGGAAGCCATGCGGTGGTACCGCAAGGCTGCCGACCGGGGGCATCCCGAAGCGCAAAGCAATATTGGCTACCTCTATGCCTGCGGGCTTGGCGTGGCGACCAACCAGAGCGAAGCTGTGAAGTGGTACCGCAAGGCCGCCGAACAGGGGAACGCAACCGCCCTGAGCAACATGGGGGAATGCTATTACAAAGGCGAGGGTGTGCCCAAGGATGACCAGATGGCATACGGGTATTTCATCCTGAGCAAGGCGGGAGGAGATGAGCAATCGGCCTCACGCTTGAAGGAACTGGAAGGCACTCTGTCCCCCGCGCAACAGCAAGCGGCGCGCGATTGGGCCAAACAATGGATGGACGGGAAGAAGAAAAGTCAGTAAATAGCGGGATTAAAAGGAGAACCTGATGAAAAAGTCATGTGTCGGTCTGGCGTTGATGGGGTTGTTGATGGGCGCGGGAACCCTCGTTGCGGCGGCGGATGTTTCGCCGGCCCTATCCACAAACGAGGTGTCAGCCGCCAAGCAGCGGTATGATCTCATTCAAGGCAATCTCGATGCGGGCGGCGACCTGTTGGTCATCGTCAATATGGACGGGTGGGTCAAAGATGCGGTCGCCAGCGTCGTGAAACCCGTCCTGGCCATGGGCGGAGATGAGCCCGGGTTCCAGCCCGTTGCCGCCTGTATGGGGAAACTTCCCGGCTTCCTCGACAAGAACGGGTTTTATGCATTGCATGGACTCGGACTCAGTCTTGTCCCCCGGAACGATGGAATGAATACCCTCAAGTGCTATATTGCGCGCGATCAGAATGCCATCAAGACGCCCCTGTGGCGGGCCTTGGTAGGGGGCGCTCCCCGGAAATTGGTCTGCACCGACTTCCTGCCGCCGGACACGGAGCTGGCACGAACCGGGACAGGGGAAATGGACGCGCTCTGGAAGATGGTGCGGTCAGGGGTTTCGGAACTCGGCACTCCCGCGTTTGCCGCCGATTTCGACAAGCAGTTGTCCGTGATGACCACCAATTTCGGCGTCAATCTGGACAAGGTGATGGGCTCCCTGAACGGGGAGTCGTTCTTCTCCGTTCAATTCTCGAAGACGGAAACCATCCGCATTCCGACCCAGACGCCCGGTGCGCCGGTGATCATGCCGAAGCCGTCATTCCTGCTGGGCGTTGAGGTCAAGGATAACGCGCTGGTCGAGGCGCTGGAGGCGGCGATCACGAAGAGCAAGGTGATGTCGGTCTCGAACGCGCCCGGCGGGCTCAAGACCATCAATCTTCCGTTCACGCCTCCGCCGTTCGTGCCGTTCAAGCCTGCCTACGCGGTGCACAAGGGCTTTTTCCTGATGGGCTCGACTCCCGAGGTGGTGGCCGGCGGGATCAAGGCCTTTACGGCGAAGGACGGGCTCGCGGCGACGCCGGAATTCAGGAAGGCGTTCGAGGGGTTGTCGCTGACCAACAACGGGATGGCCTACATGAGTTCCCGATGCAGCGGGATCCTCATGGATATGCAGAAAGCCATGATGGCCAGCGAGTCTGGATGCGGGGCAAAAATGGCCCCGATGATGGACAGCCTGTGGGGTTGGCAGCGGGATATGAGCAACGCAGAGGTATTTGTGAACAAGCGCAATGGCGTGGCCATCATGGGAACGACTTCGGTCAGCGGAAAGAATATGGCGGCCAGCGTGATGCTGGCTCCAGTGGGGTTGATGGCGGCTATCGCCATCCCCAGCTTCATGAAGGCAAGGACCGTGTCGCAGGGCAATGCCTGTATCAACAACCTCCGCATGCTTGAGGCCTCCAAGGAACAGTGGGCGCTGGAGAGCAAGAAGAAGGAAGGCGACGCGGTCGTCGAGGCCGGCATTCTCAAATACATAAGGGGCGGCCAGATGCCGCGGTGCCCGCAGGGCGGGGAGTATACGCTGGGCGTCGTAGGCGAGAATGCCCGTTGCTCCTGCCCCGGCCATGAGTTGAAGTAGGCGGGGCAGGGTCCCTGCAGAAGAAACGGCGGAGCGCGCCCGGCGCCAGGGGGTGCGAACGTTTATGAAGTTGTCTGCGTTCATACTGCTGAAGGATCGCGAGCGCTATTGGAGCCGGGTCGGACAGGGTGAGTGGACCTGGATCGACCTGGCTTCCCTGGCGCTGTTCGTCATGCTGTCGTGCGGGGCGTATGGGGTGGTTCTGGCGGGGGCCCGGTCCTGGGAATTGTCGCTTTATGTCGCGGTCAAGCTTCCGTTGCTGTTCATGGCAACCACGATCATGGTGTCGGTGTTCAACTGGATGCTGGCGCTAATCCTGGGGGCGGGCATGAGCTATCGGACGACGCTGCTGATGGCGCTGACGTCCATGACGCTGGCGGGATGGATCCTGCTGGCGCTGATTCCCGTCGTCCTGCTGTTTGTTGCCACGGGAATGGTCTATTCCGGCCCGCATGATGTGCTCCGCGCCGCCCATAACGGTATTTTGGTGACACACATTCTAGTCCTTGCCGTAGCCGGGACGGCGGGCAATCTGGTGATGCTGGGAGGATTGAAGCGGCTCCTTCCGGTACGGTGTCCTGCCGAACCGTTGTTTGTGTTCTGGGTATGTTCCTATGCCTTTGTAGGCTGCCAGTTGGCCTGGATTCTCCGCCCGTTCGTGGGGAGTCCCTTCTATGAGGTTGCCTTCCTGAGGCCGGATTGTTTGAGCCGTAATTTCTATGAGTTCGTGTTTCGAGAAGTGGTCCCGTATCTTATCAATGGAGGATGAAGCAATGAATCAACCTGGTGACAACATGGTCGAGATGATGACTCCGCCCCCCCTGCCCGGGAGCGAGCCGGTGGTGGTGGAAAATCCTTTGGCCGCCCTGCTCAAGGCGCCCTCGCAACTTGCCGGGCTCATGGCGAGGAACGAGGGGCTGGTCCGGACCGGCCTGCTCTTCATGGTGTGCGCGCTGGTCTTTCATGCGATTTTCGGGTTTGCCATAGGATTGTTTGGCGGATGGGGGATCGGACTGATGGCCGCAGTGAAGGCGCCCATGATTGCGTTGTTTGCGCTGCTGCTCTGTTTCCCGAGCCTGTATGTCTTCAGTTCGGTGAACGGGGTGCCGCTGACGCTGAGCCAGACCTTCATGCTGGGTTCCTCATGTCTGGCCATGATTGGACTGCTTCTGATCGGGCTGGCGCCGGTCGCCTGGTTGTTTGCCGTCTCAACCGAGAGCCTGCCCTTCATGGTGTTGCTGGTGACCGCCATCTGGTTTGTCTCGTTGAGTTTCAGTATACGCTTTGTGAACAAGCTTAAGACCGGAACCCTGATCCACCGGACGGGCGGGATAGGGGTGTGGTTTGTCATTCTGGCCCTGGTGTCGCTGCAGATGACCACCTGCCTGAGGCCATTGATCGGCAAGCCTGATCCGGCGCGGGGGTGGTTCACCAGCGAGAAAAAGTTCTTCCTGTCGCATTACGGCTCCACACTGGACGAGCCTGCCAGTCCCGCTAAGTCTGGACCGAAACGGTAAGGCGATGATAACAATGAGCGATCTCACAAATCTGAAATGGATGTATGCGAAGGTAATAGCATTCCTGCTCATCGGGACCCTGACATTTGTGTTGCTGCTGCTGCCCCAAGGGTTGTGGGCCAGGATGGGGCTTCAATTTCTCATGATATGGGCCTTCGCAAGGGCCTACTACTTTGCCTTTTATGTTATCGAGCACTATGTGGACTCGACCTACAGGTTCTCCGGTCTGCTCCATTTCGCGAGGTATGCGATCCGGGGGCGGGGCGGCAAATGATCCTAAAAAGAGCAGTTCAATCGCGCGGTAGCGCGACCGAACTGTTCATTCCCATGCCGGACAAGCCGTCAAGAGAGCTGGAAAAGGACCTGATCGCCATGCATGACGGGCTGAAGCACCTTTCCAAGAAGTATAGGGCGCGCCGTTACGTCTTGCACCAAATAGGTGCAGACGCATGGCCGTGCCGACATCACATAACGTGCTTATCTGCAAGGCATTGAAAAGAACAGTTCGACTGCGAAGCAGTTGAACTGCTCTCTATAGGATGATAAAGATTAACAGCGCCCTGACCGGTGCGGTATCTCCCGGATACGACGGTTGTTCCGGAGTTTGTCGAACGGGGCGATGGGGATG
>CAYOQM010000204.1:4223-5193 GCA_964406065.1 uncultured Verrucomicrobiota bacterium | reverse complement strand
CAAAAGACGTGCACTGGGACCTGAACATCCAGGTCGGGTCGTGGACACAGGAGGTCGCCTACACGGGGACTGCGACGATCTTCACCGTCTATGGCGCGGCGGGATTCACCAACTTGACCATCACCGGGGACTGCGTACTCAATGGTGGCGCATGGACTCACCGGAGCAACAATACAACCCAGACGTATCGGCTGCGAGCCTCGGTGGGTGGTTCCTTGACGGTAGGGGCCGGTGTGAAGATCACCGCCACGGGCCGCGGGTATCGGAATGCACAGGGCCCCGCCGGCAGCGGTGGCGTCTACCAGAAGAGCGGCGCGAGTCACGGCGGGCAGGGGGGGCGAATGGACACCTCCGGCGGCATGACCTACGGTGAGGCGACCGATCCCGTGACCATCGGCGCGGCCGGCAACGTTGGCGGTGCCAACGACGGCCATGGCGGGGGTGCGGTTCACATCACAGTAACCGCTGCGGTCACCAACAACGGGACCATTGACGCCAATGCCTATCCCTCGACTTCCTCGGCTAGCGCCGGTGCCGGTGGATCAGTTTGCCTCCGGGCAAATTCACTCGCCGGCAGCGGAACCCTACAGGCCAACGGCGACAAACAGGGCGGCGGCGGACGGGTGGCCGTGATTCTCGCGAACTCGACCGGTCTCGGGTCCGTAACGCTGCAGGCGTATGGTGGGCCAGGGGATACCCCCGGCAACTTCAACGGGGCGGCCGGCACCGTGTATAAGGAGGTTCAAGGCCAGAGCCCCGGTACCGGCACGCTGATTATCGACAACACCAACCGCAGTCCCGCCCACTTCGGAGCGCCCTGGTTCAACTATGCTTCGACGCTCATGCCCACCGCTTCGACCTGGAACGCGGCTGTCAATCTCGGCAACTTCGCCGAGATCATCGTCACCAACAAAGGGATACTGGGCGTCAATCGGGATACGACGCTGAACTGGGCTGCGGCGCCGTTGCG
>CAYOQM010000204.1:0-4213 GCA_964406065.1 uncultured Verrucomicrobiota bacterium | reverse complement strand
GCGGTTTGCCGGTGTCTCCAATTCGTATGTGGCGGTTGTGGACACGAACAGCATTACGTTTCCATCCACGATGGTCGTGAGCAACTACACGTTGCTCGTTGATACGGGCCTGGTGGTGAACGGCACGTGGATCGTGCGGACCAATGGCGTCATAACCTGTTCTGCGGTGGAGACTCGGACGCAGCCGCCCCTGACGCTGACCATCAACGGCAACCTGACGGTTGACACCGGCGCGGTGATCAGCGTTGAAGGGCAAGGATTCCGCAACAATTCGGGGCCCGGGGTGGGACTGTGGAGCCCGAACCGCGGCGGGAGTTACGGTGGACAGGGCGGCGTCAACAGTTGGTTGCCGGGTCAAACCTATGGCTCGTTCCTGGCGCCGACCAACATGGGCAGCGGCGGCGTGTCTGGTGGCAACAATCAGGCCGACGGCGGCGGAGCCCTGCGACTTACCGTGTCGGGAACATGCACCGTGAACGGGGTGCTGAGCGCCAATGCCAAACCGGGCTACGCGGGCGCCGGAGGCTCGATCCGGCTTACGGCGGGTTCGCTCGCCGGCAGTGGCGCCATCACGGCCTCCGGTGCCACATTGGCTTCGGGCGGCGGCGGTCGCATTGCCGTCGTTCTGACGAACGGCGTGTCCTTCGACGGCGTGGCGATGCGGGCGTTCGGCGGCACACATGCTACGACCCCCGGGGCTGCCGGTACGGTGTTCCGGCATCGGGGCGATCAACTTGCCGACGAGGGCGACGTCATCGTCAACAACAACTCCGTGACCACCACAACCAACATGATGACGCACCTGCCGCCGACGACGAATGCCTTTTCGGATTACCTGGCGGCCGTGGGTTTTACGATTACCAACAAGGCGCGGGTGTCGGTGACGACCAATGTGTCCATCGGCGACCTGAACATGGACAGTACGAGCTTCCTTTACTTGAACGGCCAGACCGTCACCGTCAATCGCGCCGAACACGCCCTCGCCGGCACGGTGACAACCAACGGTGGCGCCGTTATCTGGTTGCCGCTGACGCTGTCCATTGCCGATGCCCCCGGCGTTGTGGAAGATGCCAACGGGACAAGCACGAGCGTCGTGTTCACCGTGTCGTTGTCGCGGTCCAGTGGTTCGGCCGTGACCTTCGACTACGCCACCACGAACGGTTCGGCGGCGGCTCCCGACGATTTCCTGGCGACGAGCGGCACCGTAACGATCGCCGCCGGGCAGTTGTCGACTAATCTCCGCGTGACGGTGAATGGCGACGACCTGGTCGAGCCGAACGAGACCTTCACCCTGGCGATCACGAACGCAGCAGGGGGCGGCGTGACGCTCGGTACCGCCGTGGGCAGTACCACGATCACGAATGACGACGCCCGGACGATTTCCATCGGGGACTGCCCCGTCCTCGAAGGGAATGCGCCATCGACCACCGCGGCGGTATTCACCGTGACATTGTCGCAGGCCATCGGGACGGATGTATCGTTCCAGTATGACACCGTGGACGGAACCGCCACGGCCGGGGGCAATGATTATGTTGCCGTGGCCGGCGGCACGGGTGTCATCAAGGCCGGTCAGACGCAGACCAACATAATCGTTACGGTCAACGGCGACAGCAGTTCCGAAGGGGTTTACGAGACGTTCGATGTGGTGCTCAGCAATCCCTCGGGAAATGCCACGCTGGGGGCATCGACCGGTACCTGCCAGATTGTGGATGACGACAACCTGCCGGCGCTGATGGTGGATAGCCCGTCTGTTGCGGAGGGCGATTCCGGGACAACGACAGCCGCCTTCACGGTGTCACTCACGGTGCCCGTGGCGAGCGATGTGACGTTCCTCTACGCGACGGCGGATGGGACCGCGACGGCAGGCAGCGACTACGCGGCGGCAAGCGGTGGCGGAGTCATTCCTGCCGGCCAGTCGCAGACAACGGTGGTCGTTCAAGTGCAGGGTGATCCCTGGAACGAGAACAGCGAGACGTTCCGGTTGGTGTTGAGCCAGCCGACCAATGCAACGCTCCTGACGGCGACGGGGACCTGTACGATCGTGAACGACGACCATCCGTTCGTTTGGGCGCGGACCGGCACGAACAGCATGGCCGGCGTGACCAACAACTGGCAATGGAACGGTTTGCCCGCGACCCGCCTGCCATCCAGTACGGATGCGATCCTGCTCGACGGGACCAGTTGTTCGGATCTGACGTGGAACGCGTCGGCAAGCGGATTGACTGCAACAGTACTGTCCTGGACCCAGACCAGCAACTACACCGGAACCGCAACGGTTGCCACGATTTACGGCGCCTCGGGCTTCACCAACTTTACCATTAGTGGCGACTGTACGATCAACGGCGGAGCGTGGATACACCCCAGCAACAGCTCTGCCCAGACCTACCGGCTGCGGATGTCGGTGGGCGGGGCGCTGACGGTAGGATCGGGAGCCAAGATCACCGCCACGGGCCGAGGGTATAAAGACGGACAGGGCCCCGCTGGCGCTGTGGGGGTCTATCAGAAGAACGGCGCAAGTCACGGCGGGCAGGGGGGGCGAATTGACGCCTCTGGCGGCATGACCTACGGAGAGGCGACTGATCCCGTGACCATCGGGGCGGGCGGTCCTGTTGGCAACCCCAACGACGGCCATGGCGGGGGGGCGGTTTACATCACGATAACTGGTGCGGCCACCAATAACGGGACCATTGACGCCAATGCCTGTCCCTCGACGGCGCAGGCAAGTGCCGGCGCCGGTGGTTCAGTTTGCCTCCGGGCAAGTTCACTCACCGGGAGCGGCACCATACAGGCCAACGGTGACAAACAGGGCGGCGGCGGACGGGTGGCCGTGATTCTCGCGAACTCGACCAGTCTCGGGGCCATCGCGCTGCAGGCCTACGGCGGGCTTGGGGATCAGAACGGCAACTTCGCCGGGGCCGCAGGCACGGTTTACAGAGAGGTCCAGGGGCAGAGTCCCGGTGGCGGGACGTTGTTGATTGACAACAACAACCGGAACTCGCCGTATTTCGGGGTGCCCTACTTCAGTTATGCCTCGACCCTTATGCCCACGGCGTCGGTCTGGAATGCGGCGGTAAACCTGGGTAACTTCGCCGAGGTGATTGTTACCAACAAAGGAATTCTGGGCCTTAACCGGGATACGGCGCTCAACTGGAGCACGGCGTCGCTGCGCTTTGCCGGTGTCTCCAATTCATACGTGGCCGTGGTAAACACGAACGGCGTTACGTTTCCGACCACGATGGTGGTGAGCAACTTCACCTTGCTGGCCGATGCGAACCTCGTTGTGAGCGGCACATGGGTGGTGACCAGTAACGGCGCCGTGGCCTGTTCGGCGGTGGACGACCGGTCGCAACCGCCGTTCACGCTCACGGTCAACGGGGACTTGACCGTCGAGGCGGGGGCCACGATTAGCGTTGAGGGCATGGGGTATCGCAACAATGCCGGTCCCGGCGTGGGGCAATGGATTCCCAACCGGGGCGGAAGTTACGGCGGGCAGGGGGGCGTTGCCAGTTGGTTGCCCGGCCAGACCTACGGTTCGTATCTCGCGCCCACGAACATGGGTAGCGGCGGCAACTCCGGCGGCAGTAACCTTGCTGACGGCGGCGGCGCCATGCGGCTTATCGTGTCGGGAACCTGTACCGTGAACGGGGTGCTGAATGCCAATGCCAAGCCCGGGTATCAAGGCGCTGGCGGCTCGATCTGGCTGACGGCAGGTGCGCTTTCCGGCAGCGGCATCATCACGGCGAGCGGAGCGACGGGCAGTTCGGGTGGCGGCGGGCGGATCGCCGTCATCCTCGCCAATTCGACCTCATTCGGTTCGGTCGCCCTGCGAGCGTTCGGCGGCTCGGGTGGCACGCCCGGCGCGGCGGGAACGGTCTACCTCCAGCACGCCGCACAGGCCGCCGGGTATGGCACGCTCATCGTGGACAATAACAACGTGGTTACGACGACGAACATGGTGACGCATCTGCCCCCGTCCTCGGGCGGAATCGCCGGTGAGATCGAACACGTGGGCGTCACGGTGACGAACGGCGCGCGGTTGACGCTGACGGCCAACCAGACCGTCGGGGATATCTGGCTGTCGTCCGCCAATTCCATTCTCGACCTCAACCTCAAAACGCTCCAGGTGCGTTCATTCAGGCACGCACTGGGGTCCGGTGTTGTGATGAACGAAGGCAAGATCGTGTGGTTGGTGTACGGCTCCATCTACTCGATC
>CAYOQM010000203.1:0-5235 GCA_964406065.1 uncultured Verrucomicrobiota bacterium | reverse complement strand
ACGCTCGCTCCATCCGCCCCGGAACCGCCCTTCACTGTGACCCGGGCGCCGGCGCCCTGAAGATCGACCTGCTCTCCGGCCAGCAGAATCGCCCCGCCGCTGCCGCCGCCGCCGGCAATCCATTGTCCTGAACTGTATCCGACACCACCCGTGGCGCAAAGGAGGGCCGTTGACTCGATCGTTATGGTGCCAAGAGCCACCATGCCAAGCGCTCCGCCCCCGCCGCCGCCGCTGCCTGCATCGGCGTCATTCTTGCCGCCGCCGCCACCGCTGCCTCCGAACAAATCGACCAGACCGGCATCACCATAGGTGACGCCCGCGCTGCCGGCCCCCCCGCCTGCCCAGGTTTGCCCCGCGCTACCCACTCCGCCATAGCCCGCACCGCCGCCGCCACAAGCCTTGCTGTTTGTGGGCAATCCGCCACCACCTCGGCCCAAGCCAACCCCGGGGTTTCCGTAGGTTCCGCCGTTGCCGCCGTTGGCAGGCGGCGGCGTGTTGACAACATTGTTGCCCACCGCACCGGGACCACCGCTTCCTACCGCCCCGCTGGTGGCGGACCCGCCGTTCACGGACAGCGTCGTGCCGACCGTGATGTCGCCCCGGGACAGGAACAGGATGGCACGGTCGCCGACGATGGATACGTTGACTCCGCTCGGAAGATCGATACTGTTGAACGCAAAGACAGCGGGGGCTACGCGCCCTGCCGCATTCGTCCAGATCGCGCCCGATCCCGTGAAGTCACCGGCGATGGTCAGGGTGTCGGTATTGAACGTAACGGAGTTGCCCGACACCAGGCTGAGCGAACCCAGCGATGCGAAATCGGGGGGATTCGGCAAGAACTGAACGATCTCGCCGATCGACAGTGTCGCGCTTTCCGGCGAACCGACGGGGTAGTTGCGGGGGGACAGGGTCAGGACGACCGTTTCGACGGGACTCTCCTGCACCGAGTCGATGACTGCCGTGACATTGACGACGGCCTGGCTTACGCCGGCCGCCATATCCACGTAGCCCGATAGCGCCATATAGTCCGTTACACTAGTGGCCGTACCCCCGACCTGATAATACACGCGCAAGGCCTCGCCCGTCGCCGACGACGCCCGGAAAACCGTGAACGTTCCGACCGTGCCGTCCTCGTGCGCATCGGATGTCGCCACGACCCAGAGACCCGTATTGACCAGGTAGGATGATGCGCCTTGTCCCCAGCTATCCGCCAGCGCGTTCGTGGCGGCGAAACGGTACCAGTAATCGCCCAATCCCAGGTCAAGCGCCATGTTGGTCGAAATCCCGGTTGTCGCGTTGGTGTAGTAACCGACGAAGTTTGTCCGGCTCCAGTCGCCCGACGCCACGTCACCGCCGTTGGAATCGCCCCAGAAGACATAGACCCAGGCTTGCGTATCCGACCCCAGGGTCGTCAGATCGCTATTCATGAAGGCCGACGCGGCGGTCACGTTGGTTGCCGACTGCGTCGTCAGGGCGGGCGGGGTTGCCACGGGAACCAGGTACTCGGGATAACTGCCGTCGTAGAACGTTCCTGCGGACGGGGACCCGTTGCCCGAGCCGGCACTCACGTCCACGACTGATGGCGCCGTTTCCTGTTTGTCCTTGCCGGCCGCGCCAGCCCAATCGTTCGTCGAATAGACCGCGACGCGTCCGCCGCCCCCGCCGCCGCCATCAACGTTTGCATCCGCCCCCGAACCGCCCTTTACCGTGACCCGGGCGCCGGCACCCTGAAGATTGACCTGCTTTCCGGCCAGCAGAATCGCCCCGCCGCTGCCGCCGCCGCCGGCGCACCACCAGGTGGGTTGAGCATAACCTGATCCGCCGACGGCGCTTAGGCTCGACGTCGACTCGAGGGTGATGTTGCCAAGAGCCACCATGCCAAGCGCACCGCCCCCGCCGCCGCCGCTGCCTGCATCGGCGTTATTCTTGCCGCCGCCACCTCCGCTGCCGCCATACAGATCGACCAGACCGGCATCACCATAGGTGAAGCCCGCGCTGCCGGCCACTCCGGGCGCAGATTGTTGTCCTGCTCCGCCGGATCCGCCATAGCCCGCCCCGCCTCCGCCCGCGGTCTGAACGGATGCGCCACCACCTCGGCCCAAGCCAACCCCGGGGTTTCCGTAGGTTCCGCCGTTACCGCCGTTGGCAGGCGGTGGCGTGTTGACAACATTGTTGCTCACCGCGCCGGGCCCACCGCTTCCTACCGCCCCGCTGGTGGCGGCCCCGCCGTTCACGGACAGCGTCGTGCCGACTGTGATGTCGCCCCGGGACAGCAACAGGATGGCACGGTCGCCGACGATGGATACGTTGACTCCGTTCGGAAGATCGATACTGTTGAACGCAAAGACAGCGGGGGCTACGCGCCCTGCCGCATTCGTCCAGATCGCGCCCGATCCCGTGAAGTCACCGGCGATGGTCAGGGTGTCGGTATTGAACGTAACGGAGTTGCCCGACACCAGGCTGAGCGAACCCAGCGATGCGAAATCGGGGGGATTCGGCAAGAACTGAACGATCTCGCCGATCGACAGTGTCGCGCTTTCCGGCGAACCGACGGGGTAGTTGCGGGGGGACAGGGTCAGGACGACCGTTTCGACGGGACTCTCCTGCACCGAGTCGATGACTGCCGTGACATTGACGACGGCCTGGCTTACGCCGGCCGCCATATCCACGTAGCCCGATAGCGCCATATAGTCCGTTACACTAGTGGCCGTACCCCCGACCTGATAATACACGCGCAAGGCCTCGCCCGTCGCCGACGACGCCCGGAAAACCGTGAACGTTCCGACCGTGCCGTCCTCGTGCGCATCGGATGTCGCCACGACCCAGAGACCCGTATTGACCAGGTAGGATGATGCGCCTTGTCCCCAGCTATCCGCCACCGCGTTCGTGGCGGCGAAGCGGTACCAGTAGTCGCCCAGTCCCAGGTCCAGTGCCATGTTCGTGGCGATGGCGGCCGCCGTGGAGGTGTAGAGCCCCACGAAGTTGGTCTTGGCCCAGTTGCCCAACGCCACGTCGCCGCCGTCGTTTCTACCCCAGTACACGTAGACCCACGCCTGCGGGTCCGAGCCCAGAGCGCCCAAGGATCCGCGCATCTCGGCGTGCGTGGCGGTAACGTTGGTCGTCCCCAGCGTGCTGACGGTCGGGGGTGAGAAGGCGGCCATAGCCACGCCGTTGCTCGCGGCGTCAAGCACCAGCCCGTAGCGCCCGTCGCCCAGCGCGAGAACGTCACCGGCGGCGCCGGCCAGCGACCCGTCGCTGACCTTCGCCCATGTACTCCCGCCGACCGTGTCCGAGGTGCCGCTTGCAAAAATGCTCCACAACTGCTGCGCCTGCACCGCGTTGTAGCTCAGAGCCGTGTTGGTGGCCAGGTTGTAGAGCGATTTCACCTCGGTGTAAGTGAGCGTCTGGTTCCAGATCGCGAAATCGTCCACCCCGCCTTTGTACGCAGCGCCGAGAGTTGCAATCTGCCCAACGACCAAATTCGAGGTCGATGTGAAACTTTTGCCTCCCGTCGGGAATACGTTGGTCGTGCCGCCCCCACCGCCCATCGTCCACCCGTTGATGATGGTGTCGTGAGCCGCGTCCGTGGAACTGATCAACCCGTCATAGTAGCCCTTGAACCGCCCTGCCGATTGATCGAATACCATGACCACATGGTGCCAGGCGTCGGCCGTCACGGTTTCAACCCGACTCAGCCCCAGTTTATTGGTGGATTGGTTGTCGTCGTTTGTCCAGGCCGCTCGCAGCATGAGGTTGCTGCCTTTGTGCGAGATGGACCAACCATCGGCATTCGAGTTCTCATTGCCGTCGTCGGCGATGAACCGCGACAGATTGGTCGGTGAGTTAGCATCCCAGCGGAACCAGACGGAGATGGTGTGGCTGTTGGTGCTCAGGTTGAAGTTGTTCCCATACGAGATGTAGTTTCCGTCGTTCGTGCTGGTAAACCCGCGCGCTTGCTGAATCAGCCCGGATACGCTCACCACCGTCCCCGAGGCTGACCCGAGGATGGTGGCGCCGGGCGCCGTGTTGGACACCGTCGTTCCCGAGATGTGGGCGTTGTCCATCGAACTGTGCAGCAGCAGGGCGGCGCGCGACCCTGCGGGGGCGAGAGCAATCAGCATGGTGACCAGAAGACAAAGCAGCGGCTGTCGTTTCATTGATATCCCCTTCGCGCAATTACGACCTTTACACTGCTACGATTATTGCACATATTTCAAGCCATGTTCTATCCAGAATGTGTCTTTTCGTTATCCATTTTTGGCCATCTGGAGTAATACGGGCCGCATCCAACGAGGTGCCGGAGAGGGGAGATACCAACCGTGGCACAGGCAACGCGACGGGCGGGGAAACGATGGGTCAAACTCAGTAGTGTCCGGTCATTGTCGTGAGGTTGTCGTGTAACGTATTATTGATGAATGAGATGAAGACGAAGATGGACTGTATCGATTTGATTTCCGGCGTACCCTTGCCCCCAATTCTGGAGGAAAGGATGGCCGATGAATCAAGGACGAACCGTCTTCGCACAACTTATGGACTCCCTGCCGATCCGGCGATTTCAGGCAATCGTGGAGCGGCATCGAGGGGACCGCAAAGTCACCAGGTTTCATTGTCTGGACCAGTTCTATTGCATGGCGTTTGCCCAGTTGACTTTGCGCGAGAGTCTGCGCGACATCGAAGCGTGCCTGCAGGCTCAACCGTCGAAACTCTACCATCTGGGCATTCGTGCACGCCAAGTGCGCCGCAGCACCCTGGCCGACGCCAACGAACAACGCGACTGGCGGATCTTTGCGGAACTGGCGCAGTTGCTGATTCGGGAAGCGCGTGCGCTGTACGCGGACGAATCGATCGGCATCGATCTGGACGAGCCGGTGTATGCGTTCGATTCGACGACCATCGACTTGTGCTTGGCGCTCTTTCCGTGGGCACGTTTTCGACGGCGCAAAGGGGCCATCAAACTGCACACGCTTCTGGACATACGGGGAAGCATTCCCTCTTTTATCTGGCTCAGCACGGGCAAAGTGCACGATGTGCACGGCCTCGACCATCTCCTCTTCGAGCCCGGATCGTTCTATCTTTTCGATCGCGGTTACCTGGACTTCCAGCGGCTGTACCGCATCCACACCAGCGGGGCCTTCTTTGTCACACGGGCAAAACGCAACATGCAGTTTCGCGTCGTCGCCTCCCGTCCTGTGGACAAGCGTACGGGGTTGCGTTGCGATCAGACGATTGTTCTGA
>CAYOQM010000202.1:0-5245 GCA_964406065.1 uncultured Verrucomicrobiota bacterium | reverse complement strand
GGATCCCTGAAGTTGACGGGGTTATTGGCGCAGAAGACATACTGGTTGAGCCCGCCTGAGATGCCGATCGGGTCATTAGACAGCCACCTCCCTGTTACGGGGTCATACCATCGTGCACGGAAATTATACAACTTGGCTGCCCAGGAATATTCACGGCCTTGCCATAAGATCCGATTGCCAACGGCTGAATTTTCTATTTGAGCGCCTGACGCATTATAAACCCCCAGAACCCGGCCCCAGGCGTCATAGCGGTAGGACTCGACAATATTTCCGCTTTCGTCGGTCAGCGCCAGCGTTGACCCAAGGTGATCCCTGATGAAGTAGAAAGTGTTGGTCGCGGCCCCGTAGGTGGTCATGGACACCGCCCGGTCAAGTCCCTCATAGACATAGGTCTTTTTCAGTTGTCCAGAGCCATCAACTTCCGCCACCACTTGGTTGCCGTCATAGACCATCCAGTTGGTGACGCCACCCTCGGCAATGAAAACTCGCCTGCCCAATCCATCGTAGCCATAGGCTTCGGCCAGTGCCCCGTTCGTGGTGGCCGATGTCAACTGGTACTGTCCGTTCCAGGTTAGTCCGAGCGTGTCGCTGTAGTCCTTACCGCTGTACTCGCGGTTGGTGAGGCAGCCTGCGGCTGAATACTGGTAGGTGCCGTTGGTGATACAAGTGGGGTAGAAGCGGTTGGTGACATAACTTGTATTCCCGGCCATATCCCGGATCGCGGCGTGGATATACTGCGTGCCCATCCCGCAAATCAGGTCGAAGGCATAGAAATTCGTTGTGCTGGCGACATAAGGTGTCACGTACGCGCTGGGCGAGTTGCTGACCCAAAGCGTGCCGTAGCGAATGCCCACACCAATCGGATCAGCCGAACTGCCAACCACGGAGAAGCGGGTTGCCAAATTGGTTTCCGGCACCGTCCATGAGCCTAATTTGTTTGCCACGGGGAGCGAATAATTGAGCGTGAGCAGCGTGCTTCCGTTTGCATCCAGAACGACTTTTTTCGTCCGGTTCCCGGCAAGATCATATTCATACGTCTCGTCCGAAATCACCTGGCCATAATAGTCCGTGTGCTTTTCGCGGGTGAGACGGTCGAGGGAATCATAGGAATATAAGGCCTTTTCGCCCGTTTCAAAAGTGATGTTGCTGATCAGGCCGGCGGGGGTATAGGTGAAGGAGCGGCTCCGCAAGACCCTGTTCGAGGCATCAGACCAGGAAATTCCCGTCAACCTGTCCATTACATCATACGCATAGGCGCACTTCAGGCCGTTGGACGCGCTCATTCCGGAAACCAGACCATTGACGGTGTCATGCGTGTACGTAAAGGAATCCTTCCGCAGGTCCGGGCCGGACACCGCGATGGACTGGAGCCGGTCACCGGCATCAAGAGTGTAGGTATTCGTGCCCGCCGCACTCATCACGTTCGAAACCTGTCCGGCGGGATAATAGGTATAGGCCAGATGGCCAGCCGGCACAGGCTGGGTTTGCGCGGTCAGCCGGTTGGCCCCGTCAAAGGCGTTGGAGATGATGCCCCAACGGTTGGACGCCGTCATGAGTAGCCCGTTCTTGTAGTAGCCTAAGGAAAGACTCTCGTCCGGGAAGGCCGCCAGGCGGAGTCGCGCCTCCTCATCATAGCTGAAGTCAAGCGACGAGCCGTCAAATCGGGCCATGCCCTTGAGCATGGTTCCCACGCCCCAGGATAACGACATGACCTGGCCCTCGACATTGGTGATGGACACGGGCCGGTCCTGCAAATCCAGTTTGTAGCCCTCAACGGCCCTATTCAACTCGTCCTTGATGTTGAGGACATTCATCTGCTGGTCGTAGGCCATGGAGACTCGCGCCTCCTGATTGCTGCCCCCGGTGATCAAGAACCGGGTTGCTGATGCGAGTTTCCGGGTCGGTAGCCATGCGAAACTGTTGGTCCGGCCTGCGGTGTCAATGTGGTTGGTGAGGTTGCCAATGCCATCGAAGAGGAAGGTTTCAAGCGAGTCATCCGGATAGGTGATCTTGTTGACCCAGCCGAGTTCGTTGGAATCAAAAGTGATGACCCGCGGAATCATATTGGGCGGGCTATTGGTGTCGGTCAGGTGACTCGGCAGGGTAAGCGCGGTAAGATGTCCCAATACATTCCAGGTCATCCAGTTGGTCATTCCGGAAGCCGACAAGGTCTGGGTCGGGTAGCCGTATGAATCATAAAGGAACTGTGCCCAACTACCGTTTCCGTTCGTGACGCCGGCAAGCCGTCCATTGCCGGTGTAGGCATAGCGGGTTTCCACCGGCTGGTTAGTCGCCGGAAAGAAACGTTCCACACTGACCGAGCCGTTCGTGTAATCCCACTCCGCCCGGTGTCCCTCCGGATCGGTGGCGGAAATGCACAAGGCCCAATTCGTATCCCAGGTAAAGGACCATGCGCTATTGGAATTCGCGGCAGTCTGATATTGGATGAGATTTCCGGCTGAATCGTATGTGTACCGTGCTGCCGTGGGGGCCTCGATCCAGTAACCGTCATTCGTCACGGACTCATACCTGGTTATGGCGAGATTCACCGCGTTGGAATCATAATACCATCGCCAACTGCCAAAACCATTTCCGTCGTCCGGCATAGCTCCGCCGTTGGACATGAAATAGTCCATGCTTCCTCCGCTACTCCATATCTCCCACCTGTTGTTTTTGTACCATTGCAAGATCCGCCCGTTGGCGTTTGTGTATATGGCCTTGTCATTTTCAGTTTGCTTGAAATCATAGTGGCCCGATGAAGCGCCATTCCCTTCATTGTTGACATAAAATCGCATTCTGTCCCAATGAATATCCGGCGATTTCTGCCAATACCCGGTTGCATCGCTTGTAGTGGTCAACAATACGGGGTCATGGGTCAGCAGTCTGGTAAGACTGGTGTCAGAGGGCCCCTCAATTCTGGAGATCTGTAGCGAGTTGGCGTTCGAATCGTGATAATAATCGTAGACGGCATTGGTGTCTCCCCTCGCATAGGTCACGATTGTTTTCCCGGTGGCATAGGAAATCGAGTGCTCGTAATAATTCGTTGCAACGCGGACTTGGATGCATTGAGGGGTCACTTGGCCTGACGTATTTGTTTGGTACGCATAGGTGGCGACATCGCCCCGCGCGTTTCTGTGTTGCAGCATGGCGTGAACGCCGTTGCTGTCATACGCGTAAGTGGTCAGAAAATCCCCCGATGAAGAACGTGTTACCGCCCCGGTCAATTCCCCGGCATCATTATAACTGTAAAGATAACAGAGATTGGTGGAAGGCGTGTCAATCCTGACCAGCAGGTTGCTTTGGTACATGAAGGCGAGGGCTCGCCCGTCTGAATGGGCGACCGACCTCAGCACAGTCGTGCCGGCGATATTCGTGTACGTGAAGGAGAGGGCGTTATTCCATGCGTTTGAAATGGAGCGGACCAGCCCGTTGGTTCCAAACTGACAGGAATTACCCGCGGGCAGAACCAGTGTGTATTCACCATTGGAGGTTCCGTAGACGGTTAGCGGAGGAGCCTGTTTACTGCGCCATATGTTGGCGCCTTCCTCCTGCAGCAATGAGCGGGCCTCGCTGGTGCCGATTTGGAGGAGCAGGGCAGGTGTGGCGTTGGTAAAACTGCCATGGATATACACATTGGTCGTGGGGGTTACGCTCCAGTCAAGTGAATGTCGCCAACCGAACCCCAGGCCATGGTTCGATTCCATGACACTGTTATAGGCGCGGTTCCACACCAGCCCCAGGCCCGCCGCCGGAAGTACAAGCTCCTGTTCGTCAAGGAACATCCCTCCCGTGATGACATTCACGGGTTCCCGCGTGGCCGCCGTCGAGCCTCCCGGTCGCGATGAAACATTATTCTCCTGATGATCGTATCCCTCGGGAAACAACCCGGCTCCCAGGCATTCGTAGAAACCGCTCACATCACCCTTGATCCACCAGTAACAGTTCGTGTCTGGCGCTTGGGCGCACCACGTCAGTGAGAAGCCGTATCCATTGCCGTAAACGCCCTTCCCGCCACTTGTCGTATGACTGTATACGTAGTGCCCGCACGCAAACATATTGCTTGAGACAAGGTCAAAACTGTAACTGCTCCAATTCGGCGTTGCCACTACGGAGGCGGAACACAGTATCCAGAACAGCCCCCCAAAATAAACGCATCCTCTCATGAACTTCACGGTATCCACACCTTTCTGCTCTCGTTGGCGGGATAGGAAATGTTGACCAAGGGCTTGTTGGTCTTGGCATTGTTCGGGTCGGTGTTGAGTGTCATGATTTCAAAATAATCACCCAGGCCGTCGGTGTCTGAATCACTGTTCGTCGGACTGGTGTGGTACATGAATCGCTCCCGGGCATCGGCCAGCCCGTCACCATCCGAGTCCAGGTCGGCATTCCCAGCCGCATAAAAGCGCGGGGACTGCGACACGGCCGCCGTGTCAACCCATTCAATCCAGTGGGTCGAGGTGTTGACGTTGGTCGCATCAAGCGCCAGATCCCACCAGGAGCTCACCAGATCGGCGCAGGTGAAGACATCAACCCGGTTCGTGAAGGCATCCGGGTACGCCAGGGTCAGGAGGATTCCGTTCGTCTGCCGCTCGATTCCCACCCATTGAAGTTCGTCCACCGAAGGCCCCTCGTACCGCATCATGACCGCGTTCCTGCCGGTTGGAGTCAACGCCACCTGCCTGGCTTCGTCAGCGGCCACTCCCGCGGCGTACTGCTCCAGGTAGTCGGCGGGCAGCAACGTCACCGTGATCTGGATCCGGCCGGGGTCATAGGCCGCCTTCAACTCCCTGATTTCCCTCGCGCTGTAGAGGCCGCTGTAGAGTTCCGGATAGCGCCATTCCAGCAACCAGTAAGGGTTGTAATCCGCTTCAGGCTTGATGCACGCCACTTCCCGTTTGTCCGAATTCATGAAGATGATTTCGCGGGTGACAGGGTCCTCGGTCATCGTCAGGGGATAGAGGGGGCAGTCGTGCTTCATTTCCCCAACCAGTTGCCGGGTGAATTCGGCGGGAAACGCCTTGGCGTCGAAAACCACCAGGCCGCACTCCTGCCGCAGGGTAAACGCGGCGAGCGGCGGACTGATCCAGAGGTACCGCTCCTGCTCCGCGCGGAACCGCTTCGCGAGGTCGGCGAGACTTCCCGCCTGTTGAGCGCCCAGAGACCGGACGATTTCACCCGCGATAACTTGGGGGGCCTGCTCGTCAAGTACCATGGTGCCCTCGCTCGACACGCATTCCGATACAGG
>CAYOQM010000201.1:0-5292 GCA_964406065.1 uncultured Verrucomicrobiota bacterium | reverse complement strand
GATTTCAATGTCTCTCTGTCGATCTGAAATTCTACAACAGCGGCGCCATCTCCAGGGCGGGATGTCCAACCTTGGTCATGTGCTCGACAAGTTCCTCGGCCGTTGTGGCCACGGTTTCATCGGCAATCAAGTCCAGCAGGTTGGGAAATCCTTCCTCCTTGGCCCGCACATCAAAACGGTCCTTATAGTAGTCCTTGAGCGTCTTGGGCATCCAGACCAATCGCTTGAGACCCCCATCCGCCGAGATGAACTTGCGGCTCAACGTATAGAGCCGGCCCACGCCGAGGAACCCCGGGGTCTGGTTCCCCCCTCCGCAGGAACCGGCCAGCGTTGAAAAGGTCATGCCGCAAGGCGTCATGCCGCCAAATTCACGGTTCACCAGCATAAACCCGTTGGCCTCGGGAACCATTGCCAGAATGCACTCGAAGCACCCGCAGGAGGTCATCGGGCTGTCCATCAGCGAGTAAAGACTGATCTGCTCGACGCTCCGGTTAGAACTCTGGTAGACAAACTGGTTGACGCCCTCCCATTGCCCTTTGACGGCGTCGATGGTTCGTCCCCGCTTGATGGGTTGGTTGCCGCCGGTCGGGTCAATCTTGAACCCGGCCTTGCCATCAAGCCAGTTCACGGCGCCGCAAAGACCGAGGCGCTCCGGGCTCACCACGCAAATGTGGTTGGGCGCGAACGACTGGCAGAGCGAGCAGGAGTAAAATTCCTCCACGCTCTCGTCCGTCATGTCGGCGATACGGGCATCTCGCTCATTATAGGCTTTACGGGCCAAGACCAGGTATTCCTTGATCGCTGCGGGTTCCGTCAGGATTTTTACGGAAACCTTGTCGACAATCTTGCCATACAAATCAAGGATGCGGGCATGAATGATCTCCCCGAAATGCTTTAACCTGAACCCGCTCTTGAAGGCGTCGTTACTGACCCGCACCCACAGGAGATCGCGCTGGCTCATGTGCAGGATACCCATGGCGTAATTCAGGAAGTGATGAAGTTGGCGCTCGATCAGCGACTCGAAGTCCACCTGCATGGCGCGCCCCGCCACTTCCACGACAATGCCAAGATCCATGGATCCGCCCGGCTTCACGGTATCGATATCCGGCCCGAGAACCTCGATCTTTCCGTCCTGGATGGCCTCCATATCGCGCATATGCACAAACTCGAACGCTGCGGATTTCTTGCCGCCGAATTCGACATGCATATCCTCGCGGCGGACGCGTTCGCCCTCGAAGGCGGCCGAGTAGGAGACGGGGATATCAATCGTGTTAACGGTAACCTTGACGCCGCGGACCTCGATACAGCGCGGGACCAGTTTCTTGTGGTCAAGCTCGGTCACGACATGCTCGTAGGTGCAGATGCCGGTGGGCAGGATCTGGGGGATGTTGGTATCGGCGATGATCGGGAAGCCCATGTTGATCGCGCCGGCGCAGGTGGCGTACTTCAGGTCATCCACTTCGCCCAGCGTCACGCCGAACGCGAAGACCCGGTCACGGCAGTATTCCAGGCATTTACGAGCCTGACCGGGCTTGATTCCGCCAAAGGTCAGGGCGCCGCGGATAGCCCAGCTCAGCGGGAAGATGCCGCTGATCGTGTCGCGCCCGTAGGGAACAATGTAGGTGTCCCAGCCCATTTCAACCTTTTCTTCCATTAGCTGGTCAATAATGCTGCGGCCATTGGTCGACGATCCGGCGAACACCATGATGCTGCGCTTCTGGAACTCGCGAACAATCTCGACGGCGGTCTTGTTATCCGGCGCCGCTCCCAGGATAGCGGCAAACCCAGGCATTCGGCCATCCACCAACTGGATGCCAAGGGTGCGGAGAATGGTGTCGGAAAAAAATCCGTTGGTGCCGGGCTCCGGATTGGGATTGTAAAGATACCGCAGCACGCAGATGATTTCCTCGGAAAACATCGTGGCAATGCCGGCGTCGAGCGTCGAGCCCAGGTAGGGAAACCACAGTTTGCTTCTGGGGTCTTCCGATCCCAGAAGTTCCTTGATATGGGCGAGTACGGGTTTGAGCTCGCCCAAACGCGTGATTTCAAGCCCCATCAGCGCGTGAATCATCGGAAGGTAGTAGGCGGTGTCGGGGAACCCGATCTTGGTGTCCTCCCCCTTCTCCACCCTGGCTCGTTCCACAAACTGTTCGGCTTCAAGGGCGATTTGTCGTGCCCCCCTGATCGCTGCGCTCGCAATTATTTTCGACATGATCCGTTGCTCCTGTATTGGTGTTCGAAATCAGTCCTGCAGCCAACCCTCAGACCGTCGCCACCGGGGTGACCGGAGCGTTCAACATGGGTTTAAGATTAAGGGCCGCACGCTTTTTGTCCATGTGGGCGATCATCAGCCGGGCCGCCTTGACCGGGTCGTCCTCAAAGTTGAATTTTCCACCCGTAATCCCCTCGACATCCCGGGTCAGGAAGTCGGTCACCTCGGTGCTGCCCAGCACACGCATGGCGGGGCTGTAGTTCACATAGGCGCCGCTCGCCACGCAGTAGAATCCAATGGCAATGGCTTTCTCGCACATGGCTTCCGGCGCCGCGCCCGCAATGGGAAGATCGGCCAGTTCCGTGCCGAGCCCGCCTTCCTTGATCATTTCGCAAAGGGCGACGAGAATGCGGCTGTTGTCGACGCAGGATCCAAAATGCAGAACCGGCGGGATCCCGACGGTCTCGCAGATTTCCTGCAACCCCTTGCCTGCCCATTTTGCCGCCTCGGGCTGAAGCAGGCCAACCTTGGCACAGGCCGTTGCCGCGCAACCGGTCATCACCACCAGCACATCGTGGGCGATCAGCTCGCGAACCATGGCCAGATGACTGAAATCCTGCTGCTTCTTGACGGTATTGCAGCCAATGACGGCCGCCACGCCGCGCAACCGGCCGGAAATAATGGCGTCATTCAGTGGCCGGAAGGACGCACGATACCGCCCGCCAAGATGCGTAAAGGTATTTTGCACCGTGAAACCCGCCACCAAGTCGGTTTTGTTTTCCGGTATGGTCACCGCGCCACGGTTCGTATAATTCTCGATAGCCACCTTGACGATGGCCTTGGCGGTATCGTAGGCAGAGTGCTCCTCGAACTGCATGTGCGTGGCACCCTGGATTTTCGCCTTCTTGCTCGTCGTAATCACCTTCGTGTGGAACCGTCCCGCATGCTCGACCAAGGACGGCATGATGCACTGGACATCCACCAGCATGACGTCCACCGCGCCGGTGGCGACGGCAAGCTCCTGATGCAGGAAATTGCCAACCACTGGAGCGCCCTGGCGCATCAGGACTTCATTGGCTGTGCAGCAGATGCCGCCGACGAGAATGCCCTTGGCTCCCTTGGACTGGGCCAACTTGACCAGTTCAGGATCACGGCTGGCCTGCACGACCATCTCCGAGAGGGTGGGTTCATGCCCATGGACGACGATATTGACTTCGTCCTTCTTGAGGACTCCCAGGTTGACCTGGCTGCGAACGGGTTTCGGCGTGCCGAACAGCACATCGCCGAAGTCCGTGGCCAGCATGGCGCCGGCCCAGCCGTCTCCCATCGCCGTCCGGAACCCATGCATGAGCAGGTTTTTGTAATCCGCATCCACGCCTTCATGGGTGCGGTGAAGCGTCTCGACCACTTCATGCTCCACTCCCACGGGAACAAGGCCCAGTCGGCGCCATCGCTCCAGCGTCGCCTTCGGAGCCCGCAGGGAGGGATAGCGGATCTCGCCTTCCTGATTACTGAACTCCTTCAATCCCATCTCGGCCAGTTCGATGGCGACTTCATTGACGGTCTTCTTGTCTGTGGAAATGCCCCACTCCTTCGCAAGTTCGAACAGGCGCTCAGGACTCTTGATGGCATAGCCCTGTGCTGTGCCTTTGGCGGTCATCAGCAGTGTCTTGACGATGTCGTGCCCGTGATCGGAATGAGCCGCTACGCCTGCCGCCACCTGGCGGATCAGATGCCGGGCCGCAATGGTGGACGCCGTGGCGCCACAGACCCCACGCTTGGCACCTTTGCCACCGAGCAGGCTGACACGGCATGGCCCCATGTCGCAAATCCTGCAGCACACACCCTGTTCCCCGAACGGACACCGCTTGCCTTGTTCGTCATGCCGATCGAATGCAGTCTCGCCGCATTGCTCCCCCTGTGCCATCATTTCCTGAGCCGCAGGATCTGAACTTCTGTCCTTGATTTCACTCTTTGTCATGTGCGCTCCTGAACAACCGGTTTATTTATTGATTGGTTCTGCAAGTACTCCACGATCTCTCCCGCAATCCTGCCCATGGTAGCACTGGCCGTCACAACTGATTTGCCGGCGATTTCCACGGTATGCAACCCCTCTTCAAAGGGGAAAAATCCCGCATAAGGGATGCCTTTAAGCGCCCCGACCAGAAAATCCCGGTCGCCCTGCGTCCGGATCCGGTTACCGACAGCCGCGATACGCGTAAGCCCGATTTCCGCCGCCATGTGCTTGATTCTCAAAGCCGTCTCAACACTGCGCGGGGCTGGCTCAACCACGGTCACCAGCCAATCCACGGCACGCACGGTTCCCCGGCTCAAGTGCTCCACGCCCGCCTCCATATCAAGAATCAGCGAGGTTTCCGGATCGAGTAAAAGGTGGGATACGAGGTTTCGGATGAAGGCATTCTCAGGACAATAGCAGCCGGAGCCACCTTTCTTGACGGCCCCGGCCACGAGTACCTTGATGCCGTCGATATCGATCGAAAACTTTTCCGGAATGTCGTCGACTTTCGGGTTCAGGATGAACATTCCTCCCGTTGTGCCCGGTTTCATCCCCGTGCGTTCCTCAATAAGATCCTTGAGTTCGACAAGGGGTCTGATCGCTTCGGGATGAGGATAACCCATGCACGCGGCAAGATTGGAATCAGGATCGGCATCAATGGCGATCACCTTGTGTCCGGCCTGTTGCAACGCACGCGCGATAAACGCAGTCGTGGTCGTCTTTCCTACCCCACCTTTACCTGTGACTGCAATCTTCATTCAAATCAAAGGGTGATTCGATAGACACAATAGATAATCGATTAATTTACTCCGGAATGCAGTTTTCAGCAAGCACAAAACTCAACTTCAGGAAAGCACCCCCCCTGCCACCCCCCCCCTGGCGATACCCCCTCCTCTCCCGCTTGGAAGCCAGGGTTACATTAGCATTAGTGTGCTAAAAAGTGCCGTGGCCCAGATCACATCTTGCGGCATATGTGCTTCACAGGACGCATCTAACAGGAGATCAGCCCGCGCATTAAACTCGTCGTCCTTTTTCCACAAGACAAAGGTGACAGGAATACGGG
>CAYOQM010000200.1:0-5315 GCA_964406065.1 uncultured Verrucomicrobiota bacterium | reverse complement strand
CTGCAACCTTCTGATTCGTAGTCAGATGCTCTGTCCAATTGAGCTACAGGTACACGGGTTGTAAGAAGGGCGCATACTATACGCATTCCCGCTTTTTTTGCAACCCCTCATCCGGGTTTCTGGTATAGTCCCGCGCCGGGAGCCAACCATGAGCCATCTCAGCGACAGTATCGAAGCCATCCGCCGCGACCTGGGGCCGCGCCTGTTGATTCTTGGACACCACTACCAGAACCCCGATGTACTCCGTCACGCCGATGTTATCGGCGACTCGCTTGAGCTCGCCCGCAAGGCCGCCGCCAGCAAGGCCGAGCGCATCGTTTTCTGCGGTGTCCACTTCATGGCCGAATCCGCCGATATCCTCACCTCGCCCGGCCAGCAGGTCTATATGCCCGAGCCCGCCGCCGGCTGTCCCATGGCCAGCATGGCCGACGATTACCAGGTCGAAAAGGCCTGGGCCTTCCTGTCACGGCAGGGGAACGACTGGCTTCCCGTCGTCTACGTGAACAGCACCGCGAAACTCAAGGCGTTCTGCGGACGGACCGGCGGCAGTGCCTGCACCTCCAGCAATGCCGCCAAGGTTTTCCAGTGGGCATTCGCCCAGGGCAAGCGCATTTTCTTCCTGCCCGACATCCATCTCGGGGTCAACAGCGCCCACGACCTCGACATCCCTGATGAGCAAACCGCCATCTACGACTACCAGAAGCCCGAAGGCGGACTCGTTCCCGGCGCACTCGGCCCTGTCCGCATTCTCGTCTGGGGCGGCTACTGCCCGATTCATGTGAACTTCACCCTCGGCGACATCCAGGCTGCCCGCGCCAGTTGCCCGGATGCCAGGATCATTGTCCATCCCGAGACCCCGAAGGAGATCGTGCGCCTCGTCGATGCCCACGGTTCCACCTCCCAGATCATCAAGTATGTGGAGGCCGCGCCGGACGGGTCGACGATCTTCATCGGTACCGAATCACAACTGGTGAAACGGCTGGCGGAGGAGCACAAGGCGCGGCTGACCATTCGCATGCTGCGCGGGTCCTTCTGTCCGAACATGGCGAAGACCAACGAGCAGAACCTCGTTCGGGTCCTGACCGATTGGCCCGACCGCAACCGCATCAAGGTTCCGGCCAACCTGATTCCCGACGCGCGCCTGTGCCTCGAGCGTATGCTGGCGCTTTAAGGGTGGTTTTGAAAGAGTCCGCCTGTACTCAAGGTGGAGGCTTCGATAAGCAAGAGGGAAAGATTTATGGCCAAGGTCACGCTGGAGAATGTCGACAAGGTGTATCCGGGGAAGGTCAAAGCCGTGGACCGTTTTTGCCTGGAGATCAGTGACGGGGAATTCCTGGTTCTGGTGGGGCCTTCCGGGTGCGGCAAGTCCACGACCCTGAGAATGGTGGCCGGGCTGGAGGAGATTTCCTCCGGGCGGATCATGATTGGTGACCGCGTGGTGAACGACATTCCTCCGAAAGACCGTGATATTGCCATGGTGTTCCAGAACTACGCACTCTACCCGCATATGACCGTGCGGGAAAACATGGCCTTCGGCTTGAAGCTGAGGAAGTTCCCCGCCCCTGAGATCCGGTCGCGGGTGGACGAGGCGGCGCGCATCCTCGGGATCACGGAACTGCTCGACCGGCGGCCCAAGGCCCTCTCCGGCGGTCAGCGTCAGCGGGTGGCCGTGGGACGTGCCATTGTCCGCAAACCCGCCGTGTTCCTTTTTGACGAACCGTTATCAAATCTGGATGCCAAGATGCGGGTGCAGATGCGGGTGGAAATCAGCAGGCTCCACCAGCAATTGGGGGCGACCATGATCTATGTCACCCATGACCAGGTTGAAGCCATGACCATGGGGCAGCGAATCGTGGTGATGAAGGAGGGACGGGTGCAGCAGGTTGCGGATCCTGTCAGTCTTTACGACAAGCCAGCAAATCGTTTTGTGGCGGGGTTTATCGGGATGCCCCCCATGAACATGCTTGAGGGCACGATTCGAGAAGCGGGCGGGGCGCTTCGGTTTGAAGGGCCGGGAAACCTTTCCCTTGCTGTTTCCGAGGAGGTCAAGCCGGTGCTGGCGTCCTACCTGAACCAACCGGTTCTGTTGGGATTGCGGCCTGAGGATATTGGATCCGCTGCTGCGGAACAACTGCCTGGCGCGCCGCGGCTCCGGGTTGTTGTGGATGTGATCGAGCCGATCGGGGCGGAATCCTATGTGTATTTCCAGCTGGCCGGATCCACCGTCATCAGCAGGGTGGATGCCCACCGCAAACTACGGGTGGGTGAACTTTTCGAGCCTGCGGTTTTTATTGGCAAGGCTCATTTCTTTGATCCTCACACGGAATGCCGGATCGGCCAGGTTTTGTAAGTCTCGGGGCTTCTCGGAGCGGCGTGGAATTTGACACAGCCGTCGTGTTTTTGCACACTGCCCCTGTGAAAGCGCGTATACAGTCGGGTTGCGACGGGGGGGTGCCCCAGCCGCCAGAAAAGCGATTTTTCATCCGGTCTTGGTTGTCCTGGCCTGCCTGGGCCCGGCTGACCACGACCGGTTGTTACTGGGTGTTGGTGAACTGGTTTCTCTTTGCGCCTTCCACGACCTTCCAGAGCGTCCACCACTTTCTCCCGCAGCAGGATAAGATTGCCCATCTGGTGATGATGGGAACACTGGCGGCGCTGGTGCGATGGTCCATTCCTGACCGGTGGGGCCGGGGCTGGAAGGGGGTGGTTGTCATCCTGGTATTGGCCGCCTACGGGTTCGGAACCGAATGCATCCAAGCCCTCTTTCCAAACCAGGGACGCTCATTTGAATGGGCCGATGTGCTGATGGATGGCCTCGGGAGTCTGCTGGGCATGTGGCTGTGCGGCCGGCTGGTGTGTCCAGCGGGACGCTCACGGTGTTTTCGATAGCACCATGGGAACAAAAAGGACGGCGAGATCATTCGTCTGCCTGATGCCCGACCGGGTGTGATGCAGCAGGATGAGCCGCTGATTCCCCTTGGGGCCGACCGGCACGATCATCCTGCCGCCGGGGCCCAATTGGGCCATCAGCTCCGGAGGCGCGGATTCCGGTCCACAGGTGACGATGATGGCGTCGAACGGAGCTTCCCCGGGCCAGCCCTGGTGGCCGTCGCCGCAACGGAAGTGAATCCGGTCGGCATAGCCCAGTTCAGTCAACACGCTCCGCGCGTGGTCCGCCAGCGAGGCAACGCATTCAATGGAATACACACAGGCCCCCAGTTCAGCCAGGACGGCGGATTGATAGCCGGATCCGGTCCCGATCTCCAGAACCCGGGAACCCGGCTTGAGCTTCAGTTTCTCCGTCATGTAGGCCACGATGTACGGTTGTGAAATGGTCTGGCCATTGCCGATAGGGCAGGGATGATCCCCGTAGGCGGAGTCCGGTTGCCGGAAGTCGGGCGGAATGAAGAGATGGCGCGGGATTCGTTCCATGGCCGCCAGCACCCGTTTGTCGCGGATGCCGTACAGGCGGAGGTCTTCCACCATGTTCCGGCGTTCGAAATCCCATCGTTCCTTGTCCGGCATATATGGCTCTTTCATCTCCGTCAACATGACGCGGCGGGGATTGTGGAATCAGCAGGGCCAAACCAGCAACAAGGCCCGTTCGGTCCAGTAGGCAAGCAGGGCGGTGATCATGGGTTCATTCTATCTCATAAACAGCGGGAATAATCACGCAGATTCAGCAAGCGGGGTTGATGAAGGGACGGCGTGTATCGTTCGGTGTCTCAGGCCCGGGCATTCTGTTTCAACATTGAGACGGAGACACCCCGAGGGCCTGCTGCTTTGCACCATTCTGACAATTGGATCACGCCTCGCCCACGGATTAGAGCGGGCATGCAAATATATTGTCATATCGCGAGGTTCAGGTGATCCGGTATGACAAGTGCTTTATTGATAAGGTGACCTGAGGTTGGTGATGTTCAGTATGGCTCCTCAGGAGCTAAACAAAAACTGACTCAACTGGCCGACTGGGGTGCCCGACAGTAGGCATATGCTGTACGGATCACCGCGGCAGAAATGCCGCGGTCTTTCATTGTCAGGGGGTCCGCCAGGGGGTGGGACGCAGATGAAAAACTCAAAGTTCGCTTTCCCGGAGGCATCTTGTTATAGTCGCCGAAATGAGTGAAGACACCAAAGAGATTGTCCCTGCCGATTTGGTGGAGATGGATTTCCTCGAGAAAATCGCCAAACGTCTTCCCCGGGATGTCGACACACTGGAGGCGCTCGGCGATCTCTATACCCGCGCCGGACGTTACGAGGATGGTCTGGCAGTCGACCGTACGCTGGCTGAACTCGAACCCGATGATATGACCATCTGGTACAACTTGGGATGCAGCCTGGCCCTGCTCAAGAAACGGGAGGACGCCCTCAAGGCATTGAAGCGCGCTCTCGAGCTGGGCTTTTCAGATTACGATTGGATGAGCCGCGATCCTGATTTGAACTCCCTGCGCGAGGACGGCGAATTCAAACGCCTCTTGACCCGCATTTCCTCTCCCGCTCCCAAAAAGAGACTCGAAGCCTGAGACCATTGCGTCTAATTGACGCATCTTTGTTTCGAAATGCGACATTGTGGCCTTTTTCTTTTTGTTTAATTCAATCATCTGTATCTTTCAATGCGTTGCTAGTTAACGTGTTGTGATGCCGTTTGCGGAGTTTGTTCATTTTGGAACGCCTATTGCTATCTAAATGCCTGTCTTAATATGACTCATCGGTCTTGGAGGGTTTAGCTATGTTGGATTCCAATAAATTGACGCAAAAGGCTCAGGAAGCGTTTCAGGCGGCTCAGGAAAAGGCTGTGCGTTACAGTCATCAGGAGCTTGACGGAGAGCATTTGATGTTAAGCCTGATGGAGCAGGAGGAGGGGCTGGCTCCCCGCCTGATGGAGCGGCTTGGGGTTCGGCCGTCAGAATTGTGTGCCCGTCTTGAAGAGGATCTCGATCGGCGTCCGAAAGTGAAGGGAGCCGTTACCGAGACGGGAAAGGTGTATGTGACGCAGCGGCTGAATCAGCTTTTGGTCAAAGCCGGTGATGAGGCGAAGCGGCTGAAGGACGAATATATTTCCGTTGAGCACCTCCTGCTGGCGTTTCTGGACGAGGGCAGGGGCTCCGCAGCGGGGCGGGTTTTGACCGAGTTTGGCGTGGATCGCGCCCGATTTCTGAAGGAACTGCTGGCGGTGCGTGGCAACCAGCGCGTGATCAGTGCCAATCCGGAAGGGGCCTATGAGGCCCTTCAGAAATACGGAACCGATCTGGTGGATCTTGCGCGGCAGGGAAAGCTGGATCCGGTCATCGGACGCGATGTGGAAATCCGCAGCG
>CAYOQM010000199.1:965-5323 GCA_964406065.1 uncultured Verrucomicrobiota bacterium | reverse complement strand
GGCCTTTGTCGGCATCCTCATCCGCGCTTACGCGGATATCCCAGTCACAAGCCAGCAACGCCGCCCGACGCCGTTGAATTACGGCGTGGATCATGGCGTCAGACCGCTCCATGTAATGGTAAAACCATTGCAGATCGGCATAGGCGCCACGCTCACCTGACTCCAGGAGCGAGACCAACTTCGGCAGGCTCAATCCCCGCAGGGGATTATACTGATCCCGCCATTTATGATCCTTTGAGTCGTATATACTTGCCGGCGTCATGTCTCTCCCAAAGTTACTTGTCGCCTATTGCCCGGCCTGAATTACTTCAGGACGCACAATCTCCGGACTTACCGTCCGAGGCTGTTCAAGCGCCTTGCCCAGCATCTGGTTCCCGTAATAGAAGCCGAGCCCGAACTTGGCTACGTCCGTAAGCCCGCCAATGGCCTTCTCCATCACCCCAGGCTCCCTGGGTATGGCATTCAATGGCGGCAGGATGGATGAGAATTTCATCTCATTGACCCCTGTCGCGGTAATAGTCATGTTTGATCCCTTGATCGTGACCAAGTCAACCGTCCGCGGTTGGCTGTAATAACTATCCAGCCCCTTATTGATGTCCACCTTCTTGACCATGGACGCGCATCCACCACAAACCAAGAAAACGGAACAAAGACCCGCGAATATATAAGTTTTCATGTTGATACCCTCCATAAGATGGGGGGAAATCAACTAGCGAAGAAGTGTTCATCGGAAGCGAACAGAGTGAATTGAGAAAATCTTAGGCTTATTCAGCTCGGAATCGATATTAGGCGGGCTAATTTATCGAAGCGGATATGCCGAATAATTCTAGAGATCAGATAGTTGCGAATGTGATATAAAGAAAGTCATTCGTTGGGGTAGATGAATTGAAACGGAGGGCATGATGTTGAAGATAGACTTAAACAGGATTTCAGGTTATTGCCGAAGAGGGGCTTATCCAAATTCTTTGTCCAGCAATATGCTCAATATTTTTGCACTCGCTCTGGTATTAAGCATTGTCTGTGGGTGCGGGGGGAATAACAAGGAATCGCCTAAAACATCTGAAATTGACAACAATTCTTCCTCGCAATCCAACCAGAATCTCTCCCATTTGTCGCCGCAAATGGCAGTAATGGTTCAGGAAATGCAGAAAAAAGGGCGAGAAAGCGATAAGAAAACCCGAGAGCGCGAAATTGAGATTCAAAGGCTTATTAGTGATATCGCTGAAGCCGGGAATTTATTAGCACAGTATGAAGTCGGCATCATTGCATTGGGTAAAGATTGCAGGTGGTGGCATCGACGTGTGCACGAAAAGGTTGAACCCGATTTTCTCGGTGCCATTAAATGGCTGTCGCGCGCTTCAGAGCAAGGCGTCCCGTCTGCCCAGACGGCATTAGGCGTTATATTTCTCACCGGCCAGGGGGGGGCGGCCGATCCACATAAGGCGAAAGAGTATTTTCTTGCTGGAGCTAATGCCGGGGATTCGGAGGCCATGTTTCACCTTGGACAGTATTTTGAGCAAGGTTGTGGGGGGACATCCAACTTAATAGAAGCAGTTAAATGGTACAACAAGTGGAAATTCGCACAGGACGATAATTCTGCAGGCGATGACAGGTACCTGATGGGCTTTCAATTAGATAACACCAACGTCGTTGGCGTTTTCAATGTGCCTGACGTTGATATGCTTGCAGCAGCAAAAAGGGGCGACAAAAAGGCGCAATATCATTGGGCTCAACGATTAGCATATAAAACAGATAATGTGCAGGATACGGAGGAATGGTCTCGCAAGATATTGAAAATACCTCCTAAATCCCAGCAACTCAGTGATGATTTACGGAGCATGGTTGACTGGTTTCGCCTATCCGCTGAACAAGGTTATGCCCCAGCTCAGTATGAACTCGGAAGTATTTACGCTATTGGTTTGTCCAGGATTCAGCCTAAAGAGTCGGAGGATCAAGACGATGTTCAGCAGCGTGCCAAAGAAAAAGAGGAGGCGATCAAATGGCTCATGAAAGCAGCTGAGCAAGGCTGGGTTCGGGCGCAATATGTATTGGGCATGGCTTATGGATTTGGTAGTGATGAATTGACATCTGCAAACTTTATTAACGCCAAAGAATGGTTGGAACTTGCTGCCAATCAAGGTCATTCGCGAGCCCAGTATGAACTCGCTGAACTATTCTACAAAGGCGACGGCAATACAAGGTATGAGGAAAAAGCGATCACGTGGTATCGCGTTGCTGCCGAGCAGGGCATGGCGGATGCCCAGTACAGACTGGGCATATTGTACGAGTATGGTGTAGGGACAGTAATGGACAAGCAAGAAGCGCTCAAATGGTATCGTCATGCTGCCAATCGGCTTCATGCTGGCGCGATAGTTTCCCTAGCGAGAATGCTTTATCACGGAGAGGGCGGAAACAAGAATATTCAGGAAGCCCGTCAGTGGTTCCTCTTGGGGGCTGCGGATCCCTATAGGGGAAATATTGCAGCCATGTATTTTGGTGTAATCTCTCGTCTAAATGAAGGCGGCTCCCCTCGTTCGAGTAACGTTGACCAGTGGTATGACAAGTATCCGGCTAGCAAGAGGGCTTCTGAATTTGTTGCCTTGAGTAAAAAGTTTATATCTGAATCCTGGCCGGATCCGCCAAATATTGAGGAAGGTGTATTCTGGCTCAAGAAGGCGGCTGAAGAGGGCTCTTTAGATGCTCAGAGTAATCTCGGGGATAGATATTCAGAGGGCATAGGGGTTGCGCAAGACAATGAGGAAGCTGCCAAATGGTACCGTATGGCTGCGGATCAGGGGGATGCTGCGGCTCAATCTACTCTTGGTCTCTTTTATGAGACGGGGAAAGGTGGAGAGCTGAATCCTTCTGAAGCCACTAAATGGTACCGCAGAGCTGCTGAGAAGGGAGATGTGTTAGCTCAAGGCAACCTTGGTTGCTGTTATTCAAAAGGTCAAGGCGTGCCTCAGGATTATACGGAAGCCGCCAAGTGGTTTCGCAAGGCGGCTGATAAAGGGGAAGCGACAGCGCAATACAACCTGGGCGTTTGCTATTACAAAGGGCAAGGCGTTATTAAGGACTTTCAGAGTGCGTATGGGTGGTTTTTGCTGGCATCAGCAGGGAGCATGACACCTGCCACGAAAATGTTGTCACAAGTCGAAGGAAAAATATCGCCAAGCGAGCAGCGTGCGGCGCGGGAGTGGGCTCAAAACTGGCGACCCAGTCAAAAACAATTGAAGGCGGAGAGCAAAGACAAGGCAGATCCAAGCTCAGTTGCTAAATGGACATCATCCGGATCCGGTTTCTTTATTTCAGATAAAGGGTACTTTATAACGGCGAACCATGTTGTTGCCGGAGCGTCAAAAATTGTGCTTAATACAATGGCGGGTGCTGTGGATGCGACAGTTGTTGCTTCAGATTCGGCAAATGATGTGGCAGTTCTGAAAGTGAATGATTCTAAATCCAAATCTTTCACTGCTTTGGTAATACCGCCTCGTTCGAAGGTTTTGCTGGGGCAGACGGTTTTTACGGTCGGGTTCCCAAATCCGACCCTTCAGGGGATCAATCCAAAACTTACCAAAGGTGAAATCAGTGCATTAACCGGAATTCAGGACGATGTTCGCGCCTATCAAGTTAGCCTTCCTGTTCAGCCTGGTAATTCAGGCGGAGTCCTCGCCGATGAACATGCTAATGTCCTCGGTATTGTTGTGCAAAAACTGAATACTCTTGGTGTGGCATTAGTCACTGGTGATGTCCCCCAAAATGTCAATTATGCGCTCAAAGTCTCATACGCTAACTCTCTGATTGATTCAGTTCCGGGTCTGTCGGAATCTTTGCCGCAGCCATCAGGGGAGGCACTCTCATTCGAAAAGGCTGTACAGAAAGTACAGGCGGCGTCTGCCTTAGTCCTTTCTTATGGTCAAAGGCAGGATAAATGAAATCTGACTGGATCAGGGTCCCGGGAATCACGTTATGTCGCTCAATATCTTTGATGCAACATGAAGCTTGAGAAATATACACTTAAGCGCAGTCAGTTTGACGCGTTGTCACGCCAGGAACAGGTATTTCTCGCGCAATTGCTGCACTATCTGAATGAGATATGGATCGTTCGACATACTCTGCTGATCTCAAACAACCGTTTAAGAAATCGCGACGGGGTTGCCCTTTCAGCACAGATTGCCCAATCCAACTTTTTAATCAAGCTCCACGCTGGATTGCTGTATGAAGCTTGGCGGACGATTGAGAAGACATACGGCAGGCTTAATACAACTCACCGATACGATCTTCCTCAGGAGGCTAAGGACTCACTTTCCGCGTTGAAGAAGTATTTCAACACCGGGATGCCTCTGGTGAAGTATATC
>CAYOQM010000199.1:0-955 GCA_964406065.1 uncultured Verrucomicrobiota bacterium | reverse complement strand
ATCCGCCAGAAACACGCATTCCATTGCGACGCTGAGCGCGTCGCCGAAGGAATCAACCTTGTCTCCCGTGATGAACCGATAGAGGTCTACATGGCAACTGAGGGCGGAAATTTCTTTTGCCCACAGGCCGAACTCATGGGAAACGCATCGTTGCTTGCGTTCATAGAAGCCGGTGACCTTAAGCAGGCGACGGAGCGTTTCATGCTTGAGATCTTGGTGGAAGTAACCGAAAAAATCACAACGTTCGCGCATGGGTTCAGTGCCGTGCTGCTTGCTCGAGCCGGTGCAGTGCGGAGTCAGGAAGATGAAAATGTAGATGCTTCACCACGGTCGATACATGAGCTTCCATACTTCATGGCAAAAGACCTAAGCATTGAATAACCTCCTGCCTGATATTTTCGATTCATGTCAACTCGAACGGCGGGGCGTTCGACTGCCTCTTCACCCCGCCAGAACCCGTTCTCGTCTCCTCGCCATCACGCCACCATGCCGCTCTCCACCCTCCACCCGCAACATTTTCCCACTGCTCTCAGATTCCCACCGGCCATGGTTTGCCAATGCCAAGGCCATTACGCAGTCATCATGATACCCCGAGGGGGCATTATAGGTGATCCCGCCTGATGGTGAGATTTCATACTCGTACCGTTTGAGTTCAGCGGTAAGGATTTCCCACGGTTCACCTTTTACTGTCGATTGACCGTTGGCCGCAGGCCAGGACACCCGGCGCTGCTCAATACCGACTATCAACCGCTGTATCAATGCCGTCTTACTAGCCGAGGTCAGCTTAAACCCCTCAATGTCGGCATACTTTTGCTTCAGGTCGTCATATATTGGATCGCCGACACCGGTGGCGTCTAAAATCAACCGCCCCCGGTGTTTGCGTGCAAACCCCAGTATTCGTTCCTTCTGGATCGGCCAGTCCAAATGGTTAAATCTCTCCATGGCGAAACACCGC
>CAYOQM010000198.1:0-5350 GCA_964406065.1 uncultured Verrucomicrobiota bacterium | reverse complement strand
GCGGATGACTACGGCTGGACGCCTATCAAGCTGCTGAGCTATCGCTTGATCACGCTTTCAGGGAACAAGGATCGACATGTCTGCCCCGTGGCGGTGGCGGCGGCGCCCCGGCGAACGAACGCACCACACAAAGGAAGGTAGATCACAAGTAAGACCTACTCACGGCATCAGCAATGATTGGAAAAGCCACGGAAATTCGCCGTTGATTTCCTGATTGCGAAACTTGCTGCCAAAAACACGAGGAAGCGGGGGTCATGCTTAGATGACGGTCGATTGTACTGTCGATTGCACTTGACTGCCATAAGTTATTAAGATAGCCTTTCAAAAAGGTTGGAAGTACGTAACTCGGTGGCTCGCAATGACTCACACAGATGTAATCCTTGCATTCATCCGAGCTCAGAAGTCGCCCTGTTGCGATGATTGCATCTCGGTGGCAACCGGGATACGCCCGCGACAGCAGGTTAACCAGATTTGTCGGGCGTTGGCAGAGCGTGGTGCTATTGACAGGAGAAGGGCGCACTGCAGGTGTACTTCTCGATCCAAGATAGTGAACAGTCTCCCGTAAGAGGCCCCCCCATGCCACAGACGCAACCCGTCCCGCCTGTCCATTCATGGTACTGGGAAGGCAACGTTCAAGCACAACTGATTAAGCACCTGAATGAACGGGGAATGACCATCGCGAGGGTCGCGAACACAAGCACTCGCGAACCAGGCATAGACATTGAGGCTCTCACGCGGGATGGCGTGCCGTTGTGGATGACGGTCAAAGGATTTCCAGAGGACAAGGGGGGCACACGACCACCTACGCAAGCGAGGCAGTGGTTCTCTCAAGCGATGTTCGACGTTATCCTATACAGGCAGAGGTCTCGCACTGCAATCCTAGCCGTCGGACTTCCCGACGACTTCAAGACATATCAGGCGCTGGCCAAGAGTGTGCGCTGGTTCATGACAGTCGCCGGGGCCACATTCTACTGGGTCTCAGAATTGGCTGGTGTGCGGGAAGAAACGTACATGTCCCGATGATGCTTGTCCTGAAGCACACAGCGCCGCTAGCCATGTCACGTCGTTGGTCATTGCGCCAATCTCAGAATGCTGATTCATTGAGCGGTGCGGGCGATTAACCATGGAGTAAGTGATGCTACCGGATGTCTTGACCGGACTACGCGATGACGCCGAGCAGATGCCTTCCTGGCTTGCCCATCACGCCAAAGGCAAAGGCTTTCCGCGAAAGGAGATCTTCGACTCGAGAATCGTTTACTACCCAGGTTCGGCAACAGACGGGCACCCATTGGAGGTGTTTGGAAAGAGCAGCGCTGCCCATTGCTTCGTATACGCCGATTACGGTTATCCTGAGGAAGAGATACGGAGACAACTAACCGACGACAATCACAGAAAGCATCCGAAAGGATATCGGCTGCTTGACCTTGTGGACCTTAAGGAATCACACCTTACACCCCGGGGGTGGATACGGCACATCCCGCCGCCCAAACCGGATAGCGATTTTATGAACATGCGGCCACGCGGCGGACCGTTCGCTCTTTGGGCTGTTCTCGAGCGCAAGGAGGAGTGTGGCGATGATCACGGTCCAAAGAGGTTGTCGATTCTCCATGTAGGCGCGGACGGCGTTGCCACGTTCGATGCGTTGTTTTGCCAACCATCCGGTCAACTACCCTACGCTGTGCTTCTTCAGGATCACGGGTTTGGCTGCAATTGGACGCACTTTGGAGGAGCAGACAGCCCTTGCTGGCAACTCATCATGGGAAAGGGAGCATTACGCCCCAAGTGGCTACTGGTGGCTGAGCACACGGCTCCCTGGCCAGGCTATGTCAGAGTCTCCGGCCCGGACGCCGGGGGCATGCATCACGAGAATCGGCATCTGTATCGGTTGCTGGGGTAATATTCATTCAGGGCTGGGAGCCGACGCCATGAATTCACTGAAAGAAACGAGGCGTTACGTAGTGCACCTATCTCTTGACGGGATGTCGGGACTCGGCGTAGTGGTTCCGGGGCATATCCTGACCTGCGCCCATTTCTTTGCAACTGTGGGGGTCGATCATTGGATCTGGCTCGAAGTAGTCGGTGAGATATCTGGGGAGGACAAGTGCGTATATTATGTTCAGACCCTCGATAGCCTCATGGACTTCATGGTGCTTGGGGATAATCCCCTTGAACAAGATGTCGATAGCGGGTCCCTCATTGAAAACATCGATCCTCCACTCAAGCCAGTGCGGCTGGTGTTTTCCGAGAAGGAAGCTCGCGTGACGATTCCTGTCTACTACTACGCGCCAGACGGTACGACACCTATTCACACGATTGCTACCGTTCATCGTGATTCACCCTCTATTGCACTGGATCATTCGGTAGACAAGGGCAGCTCTGGTAGCCCTCTCTTTACGGCCAACCACAAGCTGATTGGCATAGTACTTGGACAATTCAAATGGGGCGGGGTCCAGCCCGTTCAGGGGCATGCCATCCGCATTGATCAGGCCGCTACCGGATGGCTGTGCGACGAGCTCGGCGGCTTCGATGAGCACCGGATTCGGAGCGAAGTTGCCAAAGGCGAGGAATCGTGCGCTAGCGACCCCGTGATCAGCGCGCTGGTCGAAGTAGTGCGGGGTTGAAACGGGACTGGCGGTCAGAAGGATGATTGGTATCATCACGCAGAAGAAGGATGTGTTGCGTGGACAGAGCGTGCGGGCGCATTCAGCGCGGAGAAGATAGATGCCAATCAATATGACAGCGGTCCTCTCGTCATTAGGTGCGCGCCGCCCCATATTCCATTCTGAGGCTGATTTCCAGCATGAGTTAGCATGGGAGCTACGGACCTGCCCGCCAGGTGCCATGCAATTGCGTCTCGAATATCCCGTGCCGCGTGTCCGGCCTAGGATGGAACTGGATATCTGGGTGGTGGAGAGGCATCCCCTCACCGGGGCGCAGTACCGCACGGCCATTGAACTCAAGTACAAGACGAGACGTGCGAGCGCGCACTTTGCGGGCGAACAGTTCTCGCTGACCCAACAAGCGGCAACTCCATTGGGCCGATACGATTTCTGGAAAGATGTTTACCGCCTTGAGACTGTGCGCCATGCCCGCAGTGCAGATGAGGCCTGGGTAGTCTTCCTGACGAATGATAGCGCATACTACGGATCAAACGGTGGGCGGGGTAATGGGACTGCGTTCTCAATTGCCAACGGACGAAACGTCACGGCAGGAACGCAGATGGGTTGGAGATCGGCGGTCAACCCAGCATCACTTGGCAAGCAGCGCCTAACTCCCATCACTGTATCGGGCTCCTATGCGCTCGGCTGGGCCGATTACTCTAACGTGGCAGATCAGGTATTCCGGTACATTGCGCTGCCCGTGTGAAAGGGAGTATGATCATGATAGCACGATTCCTCACTAAGAGTCTCTTCGCCCGAGCGCTTACGTGCCCGCGCAAGCTTTACTACGTCGGCAAGGCTGAATATGCGGATAACTCGGTCGACAACGAGTTCCTAGAGTCGCTGGCCGAAGGCGGCATCCAGGTCGGCGCGTTGGCACGTTGCTACTTCCCCGGCGGCATCCTCGTCGCCGAGTTGGACAAGGCATCCGCCCTCGCCCGCACGAACGAACTACTCAAGCAGGAGCGCGTCACCATCTTTGAGGCGGCAATCCAACACGGCGCCTGTTTCTGCAGGGCCGACATTCTGGTCAAGGATGGCGCCTGCATGGACCTGATCGAGGTCAAAGCGAAGTCCTACGACCAGGACACGTCAGCGGGGTTTCTCCAGAAACGTGCCGAAGCCGTTGATAAGGGATGGCTGCCCTACGTGTACGACGTGGCCTTTCAGAAGCATGTGCTTCAGCAGGCATTCCCGAAGGTGATCGTTCGTGCGCACCTGATGCTGGCCAACAAGAACGCCACAACATCTGTTGACGGCCTCAATCAGAGATTCGTCCTGCGGGAGCAGGACGGAAGAATGACCGTGGTTCTGGAGGGCGACTGCACGCCGGCCGGGCTTGGCGACAGGATCCTCGTGCAGGTGCCGGTGGATGACGTTGTGAGCCTCGTCTCCAAGGGTGAGCGGGAAGAGACCGCTGGCCGCACGCTTTCGGACTGTGTGGCGTGGTTGAGCGAACACTACCGAAAGGACGAGCCAATCGGTTGGGAGGTGGGGACACAGTGCCAGGCCTGCGAGTTCAAGGCCAGCCCTGAACAACTGCGAAAGGGCATGCTGTCCGGCTTCTGCCAATGCTGGCAGGAGCAATGGAGCCTGACGGAGGAAGACCTGCAGCAACCAAGTGTGTTCAACATCTGGAATTTCAAGAAGAAGGCGGCTTTGCTCGAAGAGCACCGGTTCTTTCTATGCGACGTCACGGCGGACGACATCCTGGGCGGCAAATCGGCAAAGAAGAATGCCGGGCCCGGGCTCTCGACCCCCGAGCGGCAGTGGATGCAGGTGGATAAGGCACAGCGGGGCGACCGCTCGGCCTACTTCGACCGGGACGGGTTTGCGGCGGAAATGAGCACTTGGCAGTATCCGCTGCACTTCATTGATTTCGAAACGTCCGCCGTCGCCATTCCTTTCAACCGTGGCCGCCACCCTTATGAAGGAATCGCCTTCCAGTTCTCCCACCACGTTGCCTACGAGGACGGTCGGATCGAACACAAGGGCGAGTACCTGAACGCCAAGCCGGGCGTCTTTCCCAATTACGACTTCGTTCGCGCATTGAAGGGGGAGTTGGAACATGATGACGGCACGATCTTCCGGTATGCCACGCACGAGAACACGTACCTGAACCGTATTCTGACGCAGCTGCAGGATGAGCCACCAGGTGCTGTGCCAGACCGGGACGAACTGTGCAACTGGATCAAGACCGTTACACAGTCAACCAAGGAGGCGGTCGCCCAGTGGGAAGGCCAGCGGAACATGGTGGATATGTGGGAACTGGAGAAGCGGTATTACTATGACCCCTACACGAACGGTTCCAATTCCATCAAGTGGGTGCTGCCGGCCGTACTGAACTCCTCGCCCTATTTGCAGGAGAAATACAGCCAGCCCATCTACGGGGCGAAGAACGGCATTCCAAGCAAGAACTATGAGAACTGGACATGGATCCAGAGGGATGCGAGCGGAGCAGTGAAGGATCCGTACCATCTCCTGCCAAGCGTGACGCCCGGCATCTCCGCCGAGCAACTGGAGTACGCCGAGGAACAACACCCGGACCGGCTCGCCAACGGCGCTGCGGCCATGATGGCGTATGCCCGGCTCCAGTTCATGCACATTCCGGACGCCGAACGCCGGGATCTGGGAACGGCCCTCCTGCGCTACTGCGAACTGGACACCATGGCCATGGTCCTGATTTGGGA
>CAYOQM010000197.1:0-5372 GCA_964406065.1 uncultured Verrucomicrobiota bacterium | reverse complement strand
CGTGGATGAAGTTGTCCTGTTCAAGCCCCTGACGCTGGACGAAATTGGCCGGATTGTGGACCTGCAGATGGCGGAACTGCGCGAACGTCTTTTGACACAGAGGGTGGGGCTGACCCTGACCGACACGGCTCGAGATCTCCTGGCCCACGAGGGCTACAGTCCCGTTTATGGAGCCCGTCCACTGAAGCGGCTGATTCAGAACAAGGTGGAAACCCCGGTGGCGCGGCTGCTTGTGGAGGGGACGGTCAAGGAAGGTTCAACGGTTGAGATCACGGCGGACAAGGGGATCCTTCAGGTGGCCTGCGCCTCCTGACGCAACGCCCGTGCGGACTCCCGCGGGGGGCATTACAGGGTATTGGATTTTCTGGAGGCGGTCGCCATGATGATCGCGCAGACGCCTATGATCATCACGACTCCCAGCAGGTTGATCAGCACCATGGCGACGGGATGCTGATCGCGGAACGCTGGCAATGCCTCCGCGTGTGCGCCGAAGCCGCGCGCTGCTTCCGCTGAACGGAAGGCAACCAAGCTCACTCCGGCTACCAGCCATTTTATTGTTCGCTCCGTTTTCATGGGGCAGACTGTGAGGCCATCCTTCCCGTTCGACAATCAGGAAAACCCTGATTCAATATCGGGGAATATCTGATGATTATGCATCGGATTTATGGTCTAATATGCCGGTGGAGAAACAGGCATGAAGGTTACGGAAGTCCAAGAGATCAACCTGACGGGCATACGGGTGCTGGTGGTTGATGACGATGAGGCGATCCGCCTCCTGGCGCAGCGTGTCCTGATGTCGCGCAGGGCGGCGGTGGATTTGGCGGACAATGGCCGCATGGCGCTTCAGGTGCTGTTGCGCCAGGACTTCGACGTGGTGCTGGTGGATTTACGCATGCACGAGATGAACGGGATCACGTTCATTCAGGAAGCCCGCAATATCTGGCCCTGGCTGGGGTTCATCATCATGACCGGCTTCCTGGATGATCTGTCCCGCGAAGTGGCCACCCGGTTGGGCATCAGTCGTGTTCTGGAAAAGCCAATCCGTGCGCGGGGGCTGTGTGAGGCGGTTCTGAGCGATCGGGATGAGCGGCGGACCGGGTTGGGCGCGGCGGGGCCGGGGCTCGAGCAGCATCAGCGCCAGCTCCGGATGCTGGGGCATCTTGGCGAAACCGCGCTGGCGGCGGGCACGTTTGTGGAAGCCCTGCGGGAGCTGAGTGACGGGCTCGGAGAATTGATGTCCTGTGATGTGGCCGGGTTGTTCGGGTTTTCGGAAGGGCAGAAGATCATTGTCTTCAGCGTCCAGAACGAGGTGTCCCAGGATTTCCTGAATTCCGCCCGCGATGAGATTGTGGCGCGCTACGAGGCCTTGAGCGGGCAGAAGGTGAACGCCTCCGATTTGCGTATCCAGGTGGAAGGGGTGGCGCCGGTGGCGTCAGGGGTGAGCACTCCGGGCCGACTGCTGGCCATTCCCCTGCTGGTGAGCAACGAGGTCCAGGGGATTCTGCTGCTCGCCAGCGCGGATCCCGATACTCTGGCCGAGGTGAATGTGGCCTTCATCTACCAGATCGCCAATGTCCTCTCCTCCATTCTGGCCGCCGTCACCCGGATCCGCCAGATGGCGGCCCATGATTCCCTGACGGGACTCTTCAACCGGGCGTATTTTGAGGAACAGGCGGAACGCGCCTGGCAGCTTGCCCGGCGCTATGGCTACAACATTGCCGTGGCCATCATGGATCTCGATTACTTCAAGGCCATCAATGATACCCACGGGCATCTTGTCGGCGACCAGGTGTTATGCGAATACGCCGGCATCATCCGCAAGGTGGCGCGAACATCGGATGTCGTTGCCCGGTACGGTGGCGATGAGTTCGTGGTGTTGTTCCCGCAGACGGATATTCCGTTTGCCCTGACGCTGGGAACCCGCATCCGCAAGGCGGTGAATGACCATGTTTTCTGCGCGCCCACCCGCAATCTTAAAATGACCAGTTCCATCGGGTTGGCGACCAGCCGCGACATCAGCCCGTCCGATCCCGCCTCGGAAATGCTGCGGCTGGCGGATATGGCGCTCTATGAGGTGAAGCGCGAAGGGCGTAACAATGTGCGGCTATGGTCGATGGATAAGCCGCCGGAAAAACCGGAGGCGGGCAGGGTTGCCGACCTGGATGAGGAGGCCGATGAGACCTCGGTTCGCACGGCCTGTGTCCTGGTGGTCGATGACGATCCTGTCATCGTGAAAGTCCTGGAAGTCATTTTGCAGAACGCCGGGTACCGCACCGACACGGCGTTGTCCTCTTCGGAGGCCATTGAAAAGGCCCGGCTGAACCCGCGGGCCTTTGATGTGGTCATCACCGATTTATCGATGCCGGATTCGAGCGGGCTGGAGGTGATTGCCGCCCTTCACGCGCTCGACAGTTTTGTCATGGCGATTGTGATGACGGGCTTTGCCACCAAGGAAAATGCCATTGCCAGCCTCCGGCAGGGCGCGTTTGATTTCATTGAAAAACCGGTGATGTCCGCGAAGCTGATCTCAGTGGTGGAGAAGGCGGTTGATCACCGCCGGTTGCGGCTTGAAAATGAACGCTACCGGATGCGGCTCGAGGAGATGGTCCGGCAGAAAAGCGCCATACTGCTGGAAACGATGGAGCATTTGAAGGAGTCCCACGATTTCACCCTGCAGGCCCTCGCGGGGTTGCTGGATGTGCGGGAACATAACACGGGGAAACACAGCGTCCGGGTGCGTGAATTGAGCCTGGTGCTGGGCCGGGTCTTGAAGCTTGAGGACCGTGATCGCGAGACGCTGGCCTATGGCGCGCTTCTCCACGATATCGGCAAGATTGCCGTGCCGGATCACATCCTGCTCAAGCCGGGTCCCCTGACCGAAGCGGAGTGGGTCCTGATGAAGACGCATGCCGAGGTTGGATACAAAATCCTTTCCTCCAACCGGTATCTCAAGGATGTGGCCGAACTGGTGTATTCGCATCAGGAGCGGTATGACGGAAAGGGATATCCCCGCGGGCTGAAAGGCGACCAGATCTGCCTCGGCGCGCGGGTCTTCGCGGTGATTGACGCCTATGACGCCATGCGGTCGACCCGGCCATATCGGGCGTCCATGAGTCCCGAAGCGGCGGTCCGGGAGATCCAGTCCGGGAGCGGCTCGTATTTTGACCCCATGGTGGTGAATGCCTTCGTGAAGCACCAGGCCGAGATGGAGGCGGTGGGTTCCTGGACTTAAGGGATTCCGGTTCCGGGCAGGGCTTGCCCCCGGAGGTTCAGCTTCTGCATTTTGTAGGCCAGGATGCGTCGGGTGGTTCCCAGGAGCCGCGCCGCCCGGGTTTGAACCCCTCTGCTTTCCTTTAGCGCCGTCAGAATCAGCGTCCGCTCATAGGAGGCCACCGAGGTTTCGAGGGAGCCTGCGGCGAGGTTCAGGGACGGAAGCGGGGCGGGGTTCCGGCCCGAAAAATCGGGCAGATGCTCAGGCAGGATCATCTCGCAGGATCCGTGAATAACGAGGGTGCGCTCCACCACATTGCGCAGTTCCCGGATATTGCCCGGCCAGGAATAGTGCGACAGCAGATCCATTGCCTCCGGTGAGAAATCCCGCGAGAGGCAGTTCATGCTGCGCTTCAGGCTCTGGAGGAAATGCCGGATCAGGAGGGGAACATCGCCGGGACGATCCCGGAGCGGGGGGAGGACGATCGGCACCACGTTCAGGCGGTAGTAAAGGTCATCCCTGAACCGGTGTTGCCGGACCTCGTCTTCCAGGATGCGGGATGTGGCCGTGATGATCCGGGCCCGGGTCTTGATGACCTGGGTTCCGCCCACCCGCATGTACTCCCGCTCCTGCAGCACCCGCAGCAGCTTGACCTGGATGGAGAGCGACATTTCCCCCACCTCGTCGAAGAACAGGGAGCACGCCCCCGCCAGGTCAAACCGCCCCAGTTTGCGGGCATCCGCCCCGGTGAAGGATCCTTTCTCATGGCCGAACAGTTCGCTTTCCATCAACGTTTCCGGCAGCGCGGAGCAGTGCACCGGGGTAAACGGCTCGTCGGCGCGCTGGCTCAGGAGGTGCAGACGGCGTGCGATCAGTTCCTTCCCTGTGCCGCTTTCGCCCTGGATCAGCACCGTGGCATCGCTCTGGGCCGCCTGTTGGACGGTCTCGAGAACCGTCAGAAGGGCCGGGGAGCGGCCGATGATGTTCTCGGCGGGATAATCCCGGGCGACTTCCGTCTGCAAAATCTCAACCTGCCGCCGGAGGGAATTGTTTTCGACAACCCGTGCCACAATGCGCCGGATTTCCGCCACATCGAAGGGCTTCAGGACAAAATCGCAGGCGCCGGCCTTGATGGATTCCACCACCGGGCGAACGGACGGCGAGGCGCTCACCATGATGCAGGAGAGGCCGGGATACAGGTCATTGATTTCCCGCAACAGGGTGACTCCGTCCTTCTCCGGCATCATGACGTCCAGAAGCACAACGTCCGCCATCTGCTCCGCCAGCGCCTGCAGCGCCTGCGCGGCGTTTTCAGCAAGCCGCATCTGGTAGAGGCCCATGAAGGTCTGGCGCAGGGATTCGCGGCTGCCGCGATCGTCGTCGACGATCAGCATCGCTTTCATGACCCGCACTCCCCGGGGTGCATCGGCAACCGGATGGTGACGAGGACGCCGAATTCATTGGAGTGGATCGTGATCGTACCGTGGTGGTCGAGGAGGGTGCGGCGGGCAATGGGCAAGCCCAGCCCCAGTCCGCGCGCCTTGGTGGTTGAGAACGGCGTGAAGATCTTTTCGAGCAGCTCCGGTCGTATTCCCGGCCCGTTGTCCTTGAAGGCAATGACCACCCCGCCGCGCGGCGCAGCGCTGTCAGCCGTGACGGTGATGGTGATTTCCCCCTGGGGAGAAGCGGCCAGGGCGTCCACGGAATTCTGAAGGATATGCACGAAGGCTTCACCAAGGGATTTTTCATCGCCGGATATCTCCAGCGGGGCATCGGGGAACGAAAGGCAAACGCGGGGTTTCAGGGGGGCGTCCGCGGGAATCACCCGGGCGACACAGGCGTCCAGGCATGACTTGAGGGAGAACGGTTTGAAGCTGAGGGACGGGGGATGGGCGAAGGAGTGGATCTGGTCGACAATCCCGTTCAAGCGCTCAACTTCGGAGGAGACGAGATCCTTGAATTCAGTCTGGAATTCCTTGTCGCCATACCGCTCCGGGAGCAGTTGGGCAAAGGTCTTGATGGCCACAAGCGGGTTGCGGACTTCATGGGACAGGCTGGCGGCCAGTTCGGTCCAGAAGGCGGCCCGGTCCTGCCGGTCCAGTTGCTCCTGCCTGGATTTCTGGTCAGTGATATCCTGTACAAAGGCCACCGCGCCGAGGCA
>CAYOQM010000196.1:0-5408 GCA_964406065.1 uncultured Verrucomicrobiota bacterium | reverse complement strand
TCCTTGCCGAACGTCTTGAAGGTGCCTTGCCCATAGGCGGTCTTGTCGATGGGGGTTCCGGTAAAGCCGATCAAGGTGGCTTGGGGCAGTGCGCCCATGAGGTAGTTCCCAAGGTCGCCGCCGGTGGACCGGTGCGCTTCGTCAACCAGGACGAAGATGTTGTCGCGCTTGTTGACGGCCTTGGGAATGCCGTCGAACTTATGGATCATGGTGACGATCAGTCCGCGAAAGTCCGAGGCGAGCAATTCCCGAAGCCGGTGCTTGCTGGTGGCCCGCTCGATGGTGATATCTTCGCCAGCCAGTTCCCCCATCAGCCGGTCCACCCAACCGGTAAGCTGGCCCTCCAGTTCGTTGCGGTCAACGATGAGGAGCACGGTGGGCTTGCTTCCGACTTTGTTGGCCAGCAGGAGCCGGGCGGTGGTAATCATGGTGAACGTCTTGCCCGAGCCTTGCGTATGCCAGACCAGGCCAGTGCGCTTCTTTGATTTGAGACAGCGGGAAAGGACCTTTTCGACAGCGCGGGTCTGGTGTTGGCGGAGCACGGTTTTCTGGAGTTCATCGTCCTTGACGTAGAATAGGATCCATTCCTTCAGCAGGGTCAGGAAACGGGGCCGATCAAAGAAGGCCTTCACCTTTCGCTCGAAATCGCCGGACTGTTCGTCCTTCCAGTTGAACAGGCCCTTCCGGTCGAGGCTCCAGGTGGCGCCGTAATAGAAACCGATGAGGTGGGTGAGATTGAACACCTGCGGAGCGGTCAGCATCTCCGGGGTTTCGTGGTGGTAACGGCGAATCTGGGTCATAGCCTTCTCGATGCCATCCCCAAGCTTGGCGCTCTTGGTTTCGACGAGGGCGACCGGCAGACCGTTGATCAGAAACATCACATCTGCCCGGTTCGACATCCGGCCGTTGGCATACTGCCATTCCGGGGTGACCTGGAACACATTGTCGGCTGGAGTCTCATAGTTGACGAGCCGGACATTCCGCTGTCGTTTCTCGGACTCGACGTAAACCGACCGTTCCCCGCGCAACCAGGCCAGGATCTCGGCATTGCCCTCGATCGAATTCCGCACCCCTTCGATCCGGCGGACAATCTCGGCAACGTTGTCCGTCGTGACGATGCCGGGATTCAGTCGAAGAAGCGTTTCCTCAAGAACGGAATAGAACAATGTCCCGGCCTCGCCACGCCGCAGTTTCACGGCGTCGGAAGACGGCACGATGGCCCACCCCGCCTCGGTCGCATAGCGCACGAGGGGGTTCTGGACGGTGTATTGCTCTGTGGCGCGGGTCATGATGCTATTATTAAGGCAACGCTCATATTGCATTTAGCGCGATGCTTTCGCCGCCCCCCATCATCAGTTCGTTCAGCATCGTTTTGAACAACTCCTGCAAGGAACGCTGCTTCGCCTCGTGGGTCGCAATCTTGGCGTCGACTGATTGGAGTATAGCGGCAATTTCCTCCTGCTCGGAAAGCGGGGGGGTCGGCACCGGCAAGGCCTTGAGCTTGCTGGTGTTGATACACGCCAGGTTCGTAGTCTTGTGCGCGACAGCTAAGAAATAGGCACGACCGTATGGCGATTGGATCAGGTATGCGAGATAGTCTGGAGAGACTTTGTCGTGGTGGGGGCGCATAGCGAAAATGTGATTCTGATGGATGCAAGGATCGATCTGGCCGTTCCAGATAAAACCGCGGCCGAGCTTGTCGAAGTCACCGCCTTCGGTAACCACCACATCGCCTTTTCTCAACTGGTAACGCGGCAACTCATCCCGGCGGATTTGGATAGTTTTGATTTCACTCAAATCAATATGTCCGGCTTGTACATTTGCAACGCGCAGGTATGGAACTTCGACGGCATCGGCGTGTTTCACTGGACGACCTTTCGCGATGCCGGTTTGGATGTCCGCACATTCGTTTAAGGTTTGGACGGGCCAGCACTCGGGCACTTCGCCATATAGTGTCTCTTTCAGCGGCTTGTTGTGGAGGCCATGGGTGAAGAGATGGCTGAGGAGGGATTTCTTGAGGTCACGGGCGTTGCGGATGATGTCGGCTTCCGCCGCAATTGCGTCCTGGATCGTGGAGAGGATCCCTGCAATGCGCTCCTGTTCGGGGAGGGGGGGGAGGAGAATCATTTGGTTTAAGATGTCTTTATCTGTTACCGCAGGATAACTTGCGCCGCGTTCGTGCTCAATGATGCGGCTATTCATGTCAGCGGTGAGAAGTAAGAAATAGAGATACTTGGGAACCGCGTCGTGTGGGTTGGCCCTTACAACACAGAATGCTGTGGAAACGATTTGGTTGTCGCAGTCACGGTCAATCATGGCGACTCGCTTGAGCGATGGCCGCACGGTAGCGTATATGACGTCGCCGGTGTTGACTATCTTACGGGCACGGCTTGGGGCCTCGGATGCGGATATGTCCTGGGCTTCTGTGACCTTGAAATACTCATTTGAGACAGAAGAGACATCGATATATCTGATTCGTTCGCGATGGTCGCGAACAGGATTCCAAGTGCCTGTCTGCAAACATGCGGACCGCAAGGAAATACTTTGCCATCCAGAAGGAGTATTCGATTCGCTGTGGTGTGCTTTCTTCACTGCGAATTCGCCCTCCTTGCATTATACCGGCCTCGCGTTTCCTTTACCCCGAACCCGATGGGCGTGGATGGCGGGTCGGGAGGCGGGAGGAGGAGCGGGCGGATGGTGTCGAACAAGTCCTTGAGTTGCGTGTCGTGGACCAGCAGGACCTTCTCGATCTGCTCCAGTCGCGCCGCCATCTCGTATTGCGACACCAGCGCCCCCCGCATCCGGATAAAGGCCCGGACGATGAACACACTCATCTCGACGGCCTTGGGCGAGCGCAACACGTTCGCCGCCATCAAGGCCCCGTGCTCGGTGAAGGCCAGGGGACAGAAACGCTCATTTCGCTTTGATGCGGTCACAATTTGTGACCGCATCCCGATGTTTGAGGTCACAGTTTGTGACCTCAAAGCCGTAACCTCTTGCGGCTCAAGTTGAAACACAAAGTCGGCGGGAAAACGCTCAGAGTTCCGGCGTACGGCTTGATTCAAGGCTTTGGTGGTCACACCGTACAGCGCCGCCAGATCGCTATCCAGAATCACCTTTTCACCCCGAATTGTCAGGATCAAGCTCTGGATGTTTCGCAAAGTCAGGGCTTTGTCTTTCTGTTTCGTCGTCATCCCGCCACCCCCAGCCGCTTGAGGATCTGGGCCAGTTCCTTGCCAACTTTGGCGGCCTTGGCTTCGTGTGTGCGCAATTCGGCTACGATTTCGGGGATGGGACGGTAGGTCTCCTCGTTGGCAGAACCGATATATCGGGACGGGGCGAGGTTGTAGTCGTTCCCGGCGGCTTCCGCCGTCGTAATGACTTTCACGAAGTTCGGGACATCCTCGGCCTTGATGAAGGCATCGGCAATCTTGCGGATGCCCTCCTCGGGAATGAAGTTCTTGGGCTGGCCTTTCTTGAATTCGGCGCTTGCGTTGACGAGCACGATCTTCCCCTTGCGCGAGGCCGGCTTGCTGCGGTTCAGTACCACGATGATGCCCGGCGCGGTGGTGTTGTAGAAGAGATTGTCGGGCAGCAGGATCACCCCTTCGATCACATCCTGTTCGATAAACCACTTTCGAATCCGCTTCTCCTTGTCCTCGTTCCGGTTTCCGCTGCCGCAGGTAACCGCGCCGGTATCGAGCACCACGGTAGCCCGGCCGGTCATCTTCAGCGAGGCGAGGGTGTGCTGGAGCCAGGCCCAATCGGCCTTGCTCGCGGTAAGCCCCCCCTGCTCCTCGAACCGGCCGAAGGGATCGTTCTCGTAAACTTTTTCGTCAAACGGCTGGTTCCACATCGGATTGGCGACGATGATGTCGAACTTCCTGAGCCGGGTGTCGGATTCACGAAACTTCGGGTTGGTCATCGAATTGCCGCGCACGATTTCGCCTTCCATGTCATGGACGACCATGTTCATGCGGGCGATGGCGTAGCTGGAACCAGTCAGTTCCTGGCCGTAGAGCTTGAGTGGACGAGAGATGCGGCGTTCACGCTGCTGGAGAGCCAGTTCGCATTTGATGAGCAGGCCGGCAGACCCGCAGGCGTAGTCATAGGCTTCCTCGCCCTGGCGGGGGCGGACGATATACCCCATCAGCCAGCCGACCTCCTGTGGCGTGAAAAATTCGCCTGCGCTCTGGCCCTGTCCCTCGGCGAACTTGCGGAGCAGGTATTCATAGGCACGACCCAGGAAATCGGGCTCAACATCGCGCAGCCCCATCCGGTAACGGGCATCGGAGAGTGTTTCAACCACGCCGGAGAGGGCAGTGTCACTGATCTCGCGCTCACCGTTCCGGGTTTCGTTGAAGTCCACAATGTCGATTACGCCACTCAAGGTTGGATTGTGGCGGACAATCGCCCGGATGGTGGTGGTGAGTTGCTCGCCCAGGGTTTTGGGTTTCTGGTGGGGCGGCCAGGTAAAATGAGCCCGCCCGCTTACCACCGGCCACCGGGCTTCCGGCGGGATATAGAATCGAACCAGCGAGTGATCGGCCTCCAGGATGGAGGCAGCGGTCTTCTCGTCACCATAGGTTTCCGTCAGCCGCTGGACCTCATCCTCGAAAACATCGGATAGCCGCTTGATGAAGATCAGGGGCAGAATGTAGTCCTTGAACTTCGGGGCGTCCTTTTCGCCCCGGATCGAGCAGGCGGCATCCCACAGCATCTGTTCCATGGATTTGGTTGTCAGAGTGTGATGGAGACGGAGAGGCCGCCGCGCCCTAGGGTGAGGGGTGCCATCCACAGACTCGTCTTCGGAGACTCCCGTGGCCTCCATGAGTTCAAAAATGGTTTTCATGGCGCGCCCACGAGGTTCACTTTTGCCGTTTTCCCACCGGTTAACCGTAGCGAAGGACGCGCCTAGTTTGGCAGCCAAAGCTTCCTGACTGAGATTCAGGTTGGCGCGAAGCGTTGCGATTATCAATGAAGGGTTCTGTTCGTTCATGGCGTCATAATGCTATAACACTTATAGCATGTCAATGATTTTTTACGCCATGGTGTAATGGAGTGGATTTTAGAGAGAATCAGCACTGGACATGGACATCCGCTCCCCCAATACGTGACTGACTCCGGTCATCACATCGTCCACTGTGATGCCGGACATGCAGGCGATGGAATGACAAAACTTGTGGTACCCGAAAATAAAACAGGGGGCACACGCGATGTCTTTTCGAACTACGACATTCCGTGAACTTTCCACACCCCATTTTTTATAATCGCTCGGGCCGAACATCACCACGGTCGGTGTTCCTAGGGCAACTGCCAGATGAGCCAATCCTGAGTCACCCCCTATAAAAAGGGCCGCATGCCCGATCACCTCTGCGGTCTGTTGAATCGTCATCCGACCCGCCAGG
>CAYOQM010000195.1:3790-5410 GCA_964406065.1 uncultured Verrucomicrobiota bacterium | reverse complement strand
CCATGGCGGCATTGTCGGTGCAATACTGGGGCTCGGCAAAAAGCAGTTCCATGGACTTCTTTGCCGCCATGAGGGCCATCTTTTCGCGCAGGCGCCGGTTGAGCGAGACGCCTCCCACAACCGCCATGGTGCGGGCGATCTCCGATGCATAGGCTGATCTTTTGACCAGCGTGTCAACGATGGCTTCCTGATAACTGGCGGCCAGGTTGTTGACTGTGGCTTCAGGGCTGCTGCCCAGCGGATGGGCCTTGATATGGTAGAGCAGGGCCGTCTTGAGACCGCTGAAGCTCACGCAGGTGCGCGGGGTCAGGCCCGGCGTCCGAGCGCTCAATTTGCGGACAACCCCCCGAGGTAAGCTAACGTATTCCGGGTTGCCTTGCCGGGCGGCTTTGTCAATGGCGGGTCCGCCGGGGTATCCGAGTCCGAGCAGATTAGCTCCCTTGTCGAACGCCTCGCCGGCGGCATCGTCCACGGTGCGGCCGAGCATCCGGTAATCGCCGATGCGGTTGACCTGGATGAAGCAGGTATGGCCGCCGGAAACGATCAGGGCCAGGATCGGGCAGATTGTGGCGGGAGTTCTATCGGCCTTGCCAATGAAGATGGAGTAGATATGGGCTTCCAGGTGGTTGATGCCAATGAGGGGCTTGTTGAGCCGTATGGCGAGCCCCTTGGCCGCAGCGAGGCCGACCAGCAGGGAACTAGCCAGTCCGGGACCGCGCGTTACGGCAATTGCATCAATACCGTTCCAGCCCACGCCTGAGGCTTGCACAGCTTCTTCAAGTACTTCGGGAAGGTGTTCCACATGCTGGCGTGATGCGATTTCCGGAACGACCCCGCCATAGGGACGATGGTGTGCGATCTGGGTGTAGACGATATTGGATAGGACAATGCTGCCGTCGCGGACGATAGCGGCGGCAGTTTCATCGCACGAGGTTTCGATTCCAAGAATGGTTGATGTCCGGCCCACTATTTATTTCCCTGGAAGATCACGATGCCATTTAGCAGATCCACGGCCCGCTCCAGGGGACGGTCGGTGATCTGCTCGAAGTCCGCGGGCCTATCCTTGGCCTCTAGGGAGCCAGGCATTTCAATGTCGCGGCGCTTGAGCATGACCTTCTGCCATTCCTCCGCGGTGACAGGGACAAGGATATCGGGCTCAATGCCTTTTTCGTGGATGCAGAGACCGCTCGGGGTGTAATAGCGTGCGGTGGTGATGCGCGCGGCGACGCCGTCTTCAACCGGGAGCACGTTCTGGACGGAGCCTTTCCCGAAACTGGTTTCCCCGACCAGGATGGCGCGTTTGTTGTCATGCAAAGCCCCGGCAACAATCTCGGCCGCGCTGGCCGTTCCGCCGTTGATCAGAATCGCTACCGGGAAGTCTGTAGAATGAACCGAGCCCCCCGCCGTGGCGGGAGGCTGTTGGCGGCTGTTGTCCCGTCCGCGGGTGGATACGATCAGTGTGCCCTTCGGGAGGAACTTCTCGCTGACCTGGATAGAGGAGGCAAGCAGGCCGCCGGGGTTGTTGCGCAGATCGAGTACCAGGCCCTTCAACTGGTTTGTTGTGAGCTTGTCCAGTGCCTCCTGCAATGCGGTGGCGGTGGAAAGGCTAAACTCAGTGAC
>CAYOQM010000195.1:0-3780 GCA_964406065.1 uncultured Verrucomicrobiota bacterium | reverse complement strand
GATGTAGCCGATTTCGGGGGTCAGCATCCGGGTTCCCTTGACGCTGGAGATCTTGATTTCCTCGCGGACCAGCGCGTAGTCCTTGAACTCCCGCCCCCTGAGGATCTTGAGGTTGACCTTGGATCCCGGGGCTCCCCTCAGGATACCAATGACGTCTCGCATGTCCATTTTTGCGGTTTGATTGGTGTTGATCTCGACAATCCGGTCCCCGGAGAGAATGCCGGCGCGGAACGCGGGGGTATCCTCCATGGGGGCGATCACGGTCAGGGCGTTATCCTTAAAACCGAGCTGGATGCCGATGCCACCGAACGATCCCTGGGTTTCCTCCTTCAGCTCCTTGTAGGCGGAAGGCTCCATGTACTGGCTGAAGGGATCCAGGGATTGCATCATGCCCTTGAGGGCGGCCGAGACCAGGTTGGAATAACTGACCTTGTTTTCATCTACATAATTCTGCCTTACCAGCATCATGGTCTTGGTAAAGATCCGGATCTGGCGATAAGCCTCATCATTGCCTGCAAGGGGGGAATCAAGACCCTTGTCAGGCATGACGCCGGAAGGGACCGAGCAGGGCGGGGTATGGCATCCCGCCAGACTGGCGGCGATCAGGACGGAAGGCAGAACGGTCGATATTCTCATTTCGGTCGGTTATTTTCCGTACATCAGCCGCAACTGTTCAACCCTTGGGAATTCAGGGTAATACTCATTTTGGGGGCCGATAAACCCTGTTCCGGAACGACGCAGCGTAACAGGAGTGTAGTTTCCCTTGTCGTTCGGGATGTTGATCGTCACCGATGAGGTGTCCTGTCCCGCAGGTGCCGGGGCCTGGGGAGGGGGTGCCGCTTGGGCAGGCGCGGGAGCCTGGACGGGAGCCGTGGAGGTCATGACAACGGGTGGTGGGTTGATGTAGACAACCGGGGCTGGGGGCGGAGTCACATAAACGGGTTGGGAAACTACGGGAGCCGGAACCACGACATAGCCCCCTGGCGCCGGGCGAAAATAGCAGCCGTCATAGTAATAATACGCCTCGCGTCCGACCACCACGGTGGTATAGCGAGGCGGTAGCGAGTCGATCATGGCGCCCATGGCAAGTGCTCCTACAGCCACGGTGGCGAGGCCGAACCAGGTGTTCCGAACCCAGTGGTCATTGCGGTAGTGATGCATCTCGCCGCGACTGTTGCCGCGCCAGTTCCGATCCCCGCCACGGCTATCCCTGCGTCCCTCATCCCGACCCCATGCCAAGGCGTTCATACTCAGTAAAGAAACGACCAACCCCAATCCGATAATGTTCTTCATCGTGTATCCTTTTTCAGGGTGTTATTGTGGAACATCTGATTCAATTATTCTCCCCATAGTGTCCGTCAACCCGGCTTCTCTGTCAAAACATAAGTGGTGCGTGAATGGTTGAAAAAGGAAGGACTGATTCCTCAATGTAACAGGCAGCCTGGAGTTGACTATGCACAAACCAATAATTTCTCCCGCTTGCCAAGGAACGTTGATCGTGTAATTCTGTTGCACCAACTGAAATATGAGGAGCGGGGGTTATGATAGTTCCGATTTTGTGTCTGGTGTGTTTTTTCTTTGTGTGGTGGGTTCTGATCCTCGAGGGAGAGGTTTACTCGATAAAGCGTGAAAACGAAAGGATGAAGGCTCTACTTGAGAAAAAACTTGGTCATCTCGCGAAGCAGGTTGATGTCACGAACAAGGTCAAGCTGAAGGGGGATCAGGCGGCAAGGGATATGTTGCTTCCCCCCAGTTGAGTTTACCTGATTCCCAGGATGCGCAGGGGGTTCAGACGTCCCACCTGTGTCAGTTCCTGAGTGGAAAGAAAGTCCAGCGACCGCAACCATGTGAGGCAATCCTCCATGGTGGCAGATGATCCGGCAAGCGTATTTTCGCCTTTCACGGAAATACGGCCATTTGATTCGCTGATCACGTTGATCCCGGCAAATTCGTACTCCCCCGGAGGCAGTCCGGCGATCGCGGCGGCATCGCTGGTGACCACGATATTGTCAACCCCTTTGATCCTGCAGACCACACGGACGAACTCCGGAGGCAGGTGATGCCCGTCGGTAATCAACAGGGCCGCCAGTTTTGGCTCGGCCAGTTGCGACCATAGTGGATTGGGGTGGCGGGGAAGGGTGCCGGGGATCCCGTTTCCGAGGTGGGTGCAGCACGAGGCTCCGGCGCGGACGGCGCGGTCGATGCTGGGGCCATCTGCCATGTGATGGCCTAATGAGACCACCACATTGTTGGATACCGCATGCCGGACGAGGGCCTCGCAGCCTTCCAGCTCCGGAGCTACGGTGAGCATGACGATCTGGCCGTTCGCCAGCTCCATCCAGCGGTCAAATTGGGCCACGTCAGGACGTTGAAGCAACCGTTTCTGGTGTGCGCCACGGGCCCGGACAGACAGGAAGGGGCCTTCAAGATGAATCCCGAGCAGGTGGGGTTTCAGGTCGGGTTCGTTCATGGCCTTCGCCAGTGCGGGAAGGTTTGCCTCATACACGTCAAGGCCACTGGTGATGATCGTGGGGCAGTAGGCGGCCGTTCCGCGCTGGACCAGCGTTTCAGTGGCCCGCCGGATATCGGCCACCTGCAGTCCCGGGCGGGAGAAATCAACTCCCGCATACCCGTTGACTTGCAGATCGACCCAACCGGGAGGGATGTTCGAGGCTAACCGCTTAGCTGTCATCCGGCGTCCCTCATCACCTCGTCAATGGCTTCCTCGAAAACAACAACGGATTCACGCAACGCGTCCTCCTCGATGGTCAGCGGCGGGGCGATCTTGACGCATTCTCCGCCAATTCCCACGGGTGCAAACATCAGCAGTCCTTTCTGGAAGCAGGCAATATTGATTTTCACGGCCAGCTCCGGATTGGGTGTGCGGGTACCTTTCCTGACTACCTGGATGCCTGCCACCAGGCCCAGCCCCTGGAAGCAGCCGAGGACGTCGGGGTATTTCTGCTGGATGCGTTTGAGTTCCGGGATGAACCAGCTTCCCAGTTTGGCGGCGCGCTCCACAAGCTTTTCCCTGGCGATCACATCGAGGTTGGCCAATGTCGCGGCTACCGCCAGGGGCGAGGCCGAGTGCGTCGAGGTCATCGATCCCGGCGGATACAGGGACATGACATCCCGGCGTCCGATCACGGCGGAAATCGGGAGCGACGAACTGATGCCCTTGCCGCACGCGATCAGGTCGGGCTTGATCCCGTAGTGTTCAAAGCAGAACATCCTGCCGGTCCGCCCGAAACCGGCCTGGACTTCGTCCATGGTGAGGACAATGTCGTGTTTCCGGCAGAAGGCTTCCAGTTTCTTCGCGTACTCCAGGGGCAGGAAATCCGGCCCCACGCCCTGATAGCTTTCCGTCATGATGCCGGCGATATCATCGGGGTTGACGCCTTTCTCCCTGAGTGTATCCAGGAAGAGATCAAAGGACGTGTCCGGATTCTTGTAGCCGTCCGGGAACGGAACCTGGACAAAGGTCGGGTCGAGGTCGCCGAGCCACTTCTTGAGGCGGGGCATTCCGCCCGCCAGCTGGGCGCCCATGGTGCGGCCATGGAAGGCATTCAGGAAGGTGATGAAATATTTCTTCCCGGGGCCATGCTTCTCGAGGGCGTAGGTCTTGGACAGCTTGATGCAGTTTTCGGTGGCCTCGCTACCGGTGCTCAGCAGGAACACCTGATAGTTGGCGGGATCCGGCGCGAGGGCCGCCAGTTTTTCCGTCAGCTCGGCGCGTCCCTCGTGGGGGAACACGTAGGTCGCCAGCAGGGGCTGATCCAG
>CAYOQM010000194.1:1172-5430 GCA_964406065.1 uncultured Verrucomicrobiota bacterium | reverse complement strand
TCTGCGCTTGTTGTCATTCTATGATCTCCGTTCCTACTCCTTGTTCCGTGAATATTTCCAGTAATAATGAATGGGGTAACCGGCCGTCGATGATGTGGATCTTCCTGACGCCGGCCTCCAGGGCCTCGACACAACTCCTGATTTTCGGGAGCATCCCCCCGTCGATCACCTTGTTGTTGATCAAGTCCTCGACCTCCTTGATGTGCAAGGTCGACAGCAGTGAGGTTTCGTCATTCCGATCCTTGAGCAACCCCGGCACGTCCGACAGGAAGGCCAGCTTGCGGGCCCGCAGTTCCCGGGCAACGGCGGCGGCCGCATCGTCGGCATTCAGGTTGTACAGTTTGCCGCCCGGCCCATGCCCGAGCGGGGTGATGACGGGAATCGTGTCATTTTTCAGGCATTCCAGAATTGGGGCGGCGTGGACATGCTTGATTTCCCCGACATAGCCCCAATCGAGGACTTCGCCGGTATCGGGATCCATGGCGGTGCGTTTTTCCACCTCGAAAACCGTGTTGCCGTCGATCCGTTTTGCCTTGGCGCCGTGGGATGACAGGATGTCCAGCAGGGTGGCATTGACGGTGTTCCTCAGGGTATGTTCCACCACCTTGATGGTCGCTTCGTCCGTGACCCGCAGCCCCTTGACGAATTTGGGTTGCAGCCCGGCTTCGGTCATGGCGCGCGAGATGGCCTTGCCACCGCCGTGAACCAGGACCGGTTGCATCCCGACACACTCCATGAACGCGACATCCGTGAGGATGTTCTCAACGTTGCGCCGTTCCTCCATGGCGCTGCCGCCGAATTTGACGACGATGATGGCGTCACGGAAATCCTGGATGTAGGGCAGGGCCTCGATAAGCACATCGGCTTTGGCGATCGCCTTGTGCATCACGTCATGTACTCCGCGTTGATGCTCACATACTCCCGGCTGAGGTCGCAGGTGTAAACAGTATGTTCCGCCTTGCCGCCATTGAGTTGGACCACCACGGTGAATTCCTTCTTGGCGTAGACCTGCTCCAGGTCTTTGAGTGACGCGTCTGGGGACGCCATGCCGTCCTTCACGGCCTGGACTCCGTCAAAGGTGATGTCCACCCGGTTTTCCTCAATCCGTGCGCCGGAATACCCGATGGCGGCCAGGATGCGGCCCCAGTTGGGATCTCCGCCGTTCCAGGCGGTTTTGACGAGGGGGGATTTGGCGATGGCGCGGGCCACGGTGCGGGCATCATGCCGGGAGGCGGCGCCGGCAACGGTGACCGTCACAAATTTGGTGGCGCCCTCGCCGTCTTTCACGATTTTCAGGGCCAGTTCCCGGGTCACGGTGTCAACGGCATGGCAGAATTTTTTCCAGTCGCGATGTTTCTTGTGGAGGAGTTCATTCCCCGCCGCGCCGTTGGCGAGCATGAGAACCGTGTCGTTGGTGCTCTCATCTCCGTCGACAATGATCCGGTTGAAGCTGTGATCCACGGCGTGGCGCAGGCAATCCTGCAGGGAGCGCTGGTCCACGGTCGCGTCGGTGGTAATGAAGGCCAGCATGGTGGCCATGTTAGGCGCGATCATGCCGGACCCCTTGGCGATGCCGCCGAGGGTGACGCGTTTGCCGTCGATGGTCAGGGTGACGGCGACTTCCTTCCTGACGAGGTCGGTGGTCAGAATGGCTTCCGCGGCAGCGGATCCGCCCTCCGGGGTGACCGCTTTGACCAGACCGGGCAGAGCCGCTTCGATTTTGGCCATGGGCAGGGGGAGGCCGATGGTGCCGGTGGAGCAGACAAAGACTAGATTTTTACCGATTCCCAGGGCCTGCGCGGTGATGTCGGCCATCGTGTCGGCGTCGGCGATGCCCTGATCCCCGGTGCAGGCGTTGGCGCAGCCGGCGTTGATGAGAACCGCCTGGGCCTGGCCCCAGATCAGGTGGCGCTCGCAGAGTTTGACCGGCGCTGCTTTGACGCGATTGCTGGTGAAGGTGCCAGCCACGGTGGCGGCGACATCCGACACCAGCAGGGTCAGGTCGTCACGCTTCCGGCTTTCCTTGATGCCGACCCGTACCGCCGCCGCTTTGTATCCCGCCGGTGATGTAAGGCCGCCTTCAATAATTTTCTGGTCGGTTTTCATTAGTTTTCCCCCGTCAAAAGCCGGTCACTATCCAAAATCCGGCTGGAAAAGTCGAACAAAAAACCAAAGCGAGTAAAGACGGAGGGGAAACGGGGTGCGGGTGTGGCTGTTCTGCTGGGGTTTCTTCTCCTGGTGCCGGTCTGCTCCCCTTCCGGAATGTGAAGTTCGGGACGGAGGGAGGCGCCCGGGTTCCGGGGAATTCGCGCAGAGCAAACGGAGGCGAGGGAGTGCTCCGTCTGCCCTTGGGATAGAATTTTCTGGAAACTATACAATAATTATACTAGTTAATTCGTCGTTGTATTGAGGCGGGCGTCTGGGTCCGGGCTCCGGCGTGGAGGCTGGGGGCGTCCGAAGGAAGGAAATAGGCAAGAACAATGGAAAACGAAAACAAGGGAACTGGGCCGGCGCGGGAACATAAACTTTCATTCTATCATCCCGTGGCGGCGGGCAACGGGGTGGCCTTGCAGATTGAGCCGCGGGTGAACCGGCGTGAGGCCGACCGGTACAACTGTTTTTTCTTCGAGATGGCGGCCCAGAAGGCGGTGGCAGAGCGCGAGGACGGGAAACGCGCGTTTGCGGCGTTTGACTGGGAGAACAAACTGACCGTGAAACTGGATTTTACGGATATTTGCGAGTTGTTGCTGGTGCTCGAGGGGAAACAGGATCGGATCGGGGGGCAGAAGAGCGGTCTCTATCATGATACCAGCAAGGCCAATACAGTGATTTCATTCGGGCGGATTCCCGAGAAAAGCGGGTACATTTTCGGATTGTCGCGCAAGGACAAGGAAAGCGGGCGGGTAACGCGATTGTCCATCGGGCTTAGTGAAGCCGAGGCGCTCGGCTTGCGGTGCGTGATGCAGGCGGGCCTTTTTTTTATTACTTTCCACACCCATCTATTCCCGGCAAGTGCCGGGTGAGGCGGATTTTTCGGTGAAACTATTGACAGCCAATAGGCTGATCCCTATAGTCTGTCTTCCCTTTTGGGGGCGATTAGCTCAGTTGGTTAGAGCACCACCTTGACATGGTGGGGGTCGTAGGTTCGAGTCCTATATCGCCCACCAGTCAACAATCACATTGCCTTGTCCTTTCCTCCCCTGACATAATCCGCCCTTGATGACCCCTGACACAGCCAACCCCATAGAGCCACCTGAGGTCCATATCTACACGGATGGAGCTTGTTCTGGTAATCCCGGCAAAGGTGGCTTTGGGGTTGTCATCCTGAACCAGGGTCAACGGCAAGAATTATCAGGTGGGTTCAGGTATACGACCAATAACCGGATGGAAATCTTGGGGGCGATAGTTGGGCTCAAAACGCTAACCCATCAGAACTCAAAGGTGACTCTTTATAGCGATTCCAAGTATCTGGTTGATATGTTCAATGGCGGTCATGCGAAAAATTGGCGGGATAAGGGATGGATACGCAACCAGCGGAAGGAGCCCGCCAAGAATCCTGATCTCTGGAATGACCTGCTGAATATCTCAACTAAACACGAAGTGCAAATGGTATGGGTAAAAGGTCATGCCAGCAACCCCCATAATGCCCGTTGCGATGAATTAGCGGTAGAGGCTCGATTGAAGGATGATTTGCCAAGCGATGAGGGGTATGTAAATCCTGTTTCCGTGGTTCCTCCAGCTCCAGTAGTGACGAAGGAAGAAGAGCAGGATTTGTTCGGTTGGGTGAAATAAGACTTGGCCGATAATCAAATCATATTGCCATCCACTTTATCCCCCTGCCATAATCCGTCCATGCACATAAATCTTAACGGCAAGATACGGAATGACCCCTGTCCCTGTGGAAGTGGACTCAAATTTAAAAAGTGCTGCATGGGTAATACCACTCCTCTCCCCATCGCTAACATCAAGGATGGTTCTGAGGATATGAACAGTATGATTCAGGATGGGTATGCCCTGATTGAGGACAGGGATGAGGCCGGGGCTTGTAAGCTTTGGCTCAAGGCGTGGGATATCCTGAAAACCGGGGTGACCTTGTACCTTGAAAAGGGAGCTATTTTACTGGGCAGTACCAATATCAATGACTACATAGGCATCAAGCCTGATTATTCTGCACTTAGAACCAATGACTTTACCCGTCAGCTTATTTTTGCCGAAAAACAGGATAACATTGCTATTCGTGGCGAAGGAACCATTGATG
>CAYOQM010000194.1:0-1162 GCA_964406065.1 uncultured Verrucomicrobiota bacterium | reverse complement strand
AGTCGATTGAAGGGGCCGAAGTCCTGATTGATGGAGAGCAATATCTCTTCAATTGGGTGCAGGATTTGGAAGTGGGTCTTGCTAACGCCGCCCTCGATCATCCCGATTTCCACGATAAACGGATTCGGTATTGCCGGGAGTTCATCAAAATTTTCCCCGGAAGTGTTGAAATCGTGAAGCACATGAAGCTTGCCATTGCTGATTCACTGTTTCAGTCGGGCAAGGAGGCTGAGGCGGAGCAGGAATATAAGCGGATTGTTGCCGAGTATCCGAAATACCCCTGGGGCTATATCCACTGGGGTGATTTTTATGCGGGGGAAAATAACGTGAAGGCCGAAGGACTGTATCGCAAGGCTTTAGGGATGGATAAAGCTGAGGATGCCGTGATTTACGACAGGATAAGGGACTTGAAGGGTGTTGGACTCCTGAAGCCGTTGAAAACTTGAAGTCGAAGGGGTTTCCTTCATAGTCCCGCCCGGTTACTCTTATTTACGTCCCTTCAATCCCGTTTTTTTAACCGCCTTCTTTACCGCCACCATAGCATCCAGCCGCTTCCTCGCCTCAACCTTGCCAATGCCCCGAATCGCCATAATCGCCTTCTTGGTGCCATCCCTGAGCTTCAACATGCCCGGTTTGCTTTCCCAAAGATAAACAGCATGGGAAGATGCGTTAGTCAATTTTCCAAACTCTCCCTGTGACAATCCTAATTTCTTGCGGAGAGCCTTTACCCCTTTACCAGAGATCCACCCCTTGACTTCGCCTTCAGGCTCCTCAACGGGCTTGGGAAGGGATTGGACAAGGGATTCAACCTGCTGCTGGAGTTTCTTGTTGGATTTCTCAAGGGTAGCGAGGCGGTTCTTCAGGTCGGCAACCGTCTTCTTGAGTTGGATGGCAGTTGAACGGGTTGGGGCGGACAAGGCTTTGGCTTCTTTTTTGGATAGGCGTGATATTTCGGCTTTGAGGACTTGGGCTATGTTCATTTTGGTTCCTTTGGTTGTCGGGTTAATAATCTTTGAATACAAACGGTAATTCCACCAGGATAAGCCCAACGGCACCCTTAATCCAGATATTTGATACAAATAGGCAAGGCGGGAAGAGATTATGTCACAGTAATTCCGAAAGTGGGCGGGGCGGCGCGCGTCGAGAGCGCGAATAGAGGCTG
>CAYOQM010000193.1:0-5454 GCA_964406065.1 uncultured Verrucomicrobiota bacterium | reverse complement strand
ATAGAAGGCTTCTCCGATCCGGTGGTTGAGCGAAAGGCGTGCAAAGAAAGCGCGGACGACTCATGCGGGGATGACTCCGTCCATGCCGCATAGGGTCAGGCCTGCGCTCACCAGCCGCTCCCGCAGCCGGGGCTGCGTGAGCGTCCGGTATTCGGTGAGGCGCGACGCGACAAGCGATCCGAACAATTCGGGGTGCGCGCGGTTGGCGGGATGAACCACGAACTCGACGGGGCCTGTTCCCGATGGGAGCCGCGGACTGGTGAGGATGGCCTCGATGTCGGCGGCCTTGTTATAGCCGGGCGCGTAGATCAAGCCCCGCGGCATCCAGGTGCCCAGCCGGTGCGCGCTTCTGCTATACGCCTGGATAATCAATCCTTTGAGCCAGAACAGGGGATGGGCGGCCAGGTAAGCCGATGAACGACCGCACTGCGGCACGACAATCCGGCAATGACTTCGCATTCTGGATAGACCGCAGGAACGCCCGAGGGAAACAAAATAAGAGAACAAAAGAGGAAATACATGCGTGTTTTCGTGCGTATTCCAATACGCGGGCGTCCCGGCCAGTTCAACGAATCGCCGATGCTGCGCGAGCATCTCGAGGCGAATGTCACCGGGGCGGATCAACCCGGCCATCCAGCGCCGCCGAAATTCAACCGACCCGTGGAACGTTCCGTCACGCTTCACCAGGGAAGGAACCTGTGCGGGGAGGGATAGCGGACTGCCCTGGCAAAGCGTCCAATGCAACCCGAGGGATGCGTCTGGAAAACGGTTCCGCAGGACGTATGCGTCCGTGCTGGCCGGCATATTGACCATGACGTTAGCGGACGTGATCGAGCCTAAATCGAGACACTCTTCAATGGCCGCGTTGACGGCGGGGCACATGCCGTAATCGTCGGCGGTGATGATGACGTTTCTCATTGATCCGTTACTTTCGGTTGTTCCGCCCGGGACGCAAACCGGGTCATCCTGATTTCCGAATCCACTTGGTTGTAAGCCGACTCGAGACCAAAGGCGGCGTAGAATCCCGGTTTCTCGAGCGATTCCCGGATTCGCTTGGGCGTGGGCGAAACCGCGACCGCGGGATGCCAGAGATGAAAGGCGAGACAGCGGAAGGAAAACGTGGCGGCCCGTCCTCCTGCCCGGTACAGTCTCAGGCCGAGATCGCTGTCCTCGGTTCCCCAATCCGTCCGGGATTCGTCGAACCCGTTGACCTTGAAAAACAGATCCGACCGGATGGCGACATTCCCCGACCGCAAATCCGGCCAATAGGGAGGAATCCAGCCCCCGAGCAGCCTCGGCGTGTAGGCGCGGAGACCGCATGCCGTTTTAGCTTTCAAAACTTTCTTGACGAATCCCAGGCGCTGGCAGAACGGCACCCGGAAGGGGCGCTCCTCGCGAAGCCGGTTGCGGTACACGAGGGAGGCGGGTTCGGAAAGCCGGACCACCCTTCCAATCATCACATCGGCGGCGATCGCCTGATCTACGGCCTCCAGGTGCCGCCGGTCGGGGCAGACGTCACCGTCGAGAAAATAAAGCATGTCGCCCGTCTTCACGCGGTCGCGGATCGCCCGGACCGCATTGTTCCTGTTTTGACCTCTCCGCGCGCTTCCCTTGGAAGGGCGCTGCGCGAGCACGACGGGGAATGGCGCCCGGCTTGCGGCGTCCCCGAGATAGCGCGCCACGTCTTCCCGGAGGGCGTCGCAGCCCACCGTCAGGGTCTGGGGCCGGACGTGGGACCGCAGGATCGATTCGACGACGGCGGGCAAATCCCCGAGCCGATGGGTGGAAATAATCACGTGCATGCGGTTTTGCCTTTCCGCGAGACAAGCGTCTCGAAAAGGGTCAGCAGGGCCCTGGCATTCCTGTTCACATCGTACCGCTCGAGGACATAGGCCTTCAGCCGCTCGCTGCGGGCGGCCGCTTCAGCTGGATTATTCAAGACGCTCCGGATGGCCACGGCCAGGGCCTTCACATCGCGCGGCGGGACGAGCCAGCCGCGGCCTCCCCCCAGCAGTTCGGGAATGCCACCGACGCCCGTGGCGACAACGGGAAGCCCGGCCGCCCCGGCCTCGATCAGGACAGTGGGCATTCCTTCGGAGTGAGAAGGAAGAACGATAAGGTCGGCGGCCTGAAGGAAAAGAGGGACGCGTTCGTTGGGCTGAACGCCCAGCACCCGGCAATCGGACCGGCTGCCGACAAGGCCCGCCATCGGTCCCGCGCCGACAAACAAACTGAGGCAGGCCGGGTCCCGCAGCGCGTCGAGGGTCAGCAACAGATCCGAAATGCCCTTCTCCGGAACGAGGCGGCCGAGGTGCAGCAGGATTTTCTTGCCAGGCTCAAGCCCCAATGCCCGGCGCGCTTCAGCGCGGTTCCCCGCCCCGGCGAACACGTTCATGTTGATCCCGATCGGGGCCACCCGCGGCCGGCGGCCGGTCAGGCCGCGGGCGCAGTCCGCCAGCGCTTCGCTGACCCCGATGACCTCATCCGCATGGGTCGATCCGTACATCAGGGCCCGCCGCAACCGGGGATATCGCATGGGGTGGGTATGCACGTCGTCGCCATGAAGCGTCACCACCACGGGCACGCCCCACCGACGGGCCAACAGAACACCGGCCACGCCGCCGGGGTACGCAAAATGAGCATGAATCACGTCCGGCCGGATCTTCATCTCCCGCTCGGCCAGCCTCATATACTGCCAGTGCACGGGCATCCACAAATCCGAGCGTGGCGGCGCGAAATGACGCGGCCGGTGGACGGGTATGCCATTCAACGTATAAAACTCCGGCGTGTCCCGGTAGGTGCGCCATTTGGCCGACAATGCCGCGAATCCCGGCGGGACCCAGGGCCGCGGTGCGAAAACCGTGACCGAGGCGCCCGCCCGCATCAGCGCTTCGCTCTGACTTCGGACAAAAATGCCATCCGACGGACTGTGCTCGACCGGATAACAGGATGTCAGCTCGAGAATGTTCATCCTTCGGAAATCCTTTCCATCCATCCTACCGACGTCGCGGACAGGCGGGCCGGTTCAGGCGCCCGCAGGGCGAGCGCACGCGGAAGCGCTTCGCACAATCGCTGGATCACCACGCGTTCGAAATGCCGCGGATCGATCTGCTCGGCGGGCTCGCGGATGAACGCGGCGGGATCCATGAGCGTCACGCCGGACCGGTGCTGGCAGAGGCTTCGCACAAGGGCATTGCAGCGCATCATGCGTTGGTGCGTCTTGCCCCAGCGCATATCGGATAGCCACCCCCGGCAGCGGGCGTGCCACCCGTTCCGTCGCCCATGCGGCAGCCTCTTTTCGGACGCCAGGATCAGCACGATTCTCATCTGGCGATTGACTTCAAGAAACAGGGAGAGATGGTTCCTGAAGCGATCATAGGAAAAAGGCGAGACCGGCCAGGCGTCGTTTCCGTAGTCTCCGTATACCGCGTAGACGCAGACGTCCGCCGATTCAAGAGGTACCTGTGGCGCTTCAAGGTGGAACAGGTCATACCGCGCGGGTCTCAGGGAGTCCGGAAGATAATGGTCGATCACGCCCGACGTGCAGCCGGCGATGATCGCGCTCCGATAGCATTCGGGCAACTGCATGCGATTCCGGAGATGGCCCGCCATATGTTCGTCAAGCCCCTCCCTCACGGTCAGATAGGAGGTATCGCACAGGGCCTTTTCGAGGGCCGCGAGCGGCTCTACTCCGAAGTGTTCCCTCAGACGGGCATAGACGGCCTGCTCGATTCCCATGTTCATGATCCGGCACGAAAAAACAAAGTGCGACAGCGACCGCCGCCGCGGAGATTCGTCGAAGGCAAAAAAACCGGACAGGCCGTAATCCCCATGCCGGTCATACGCGAACACGCATCCGTGAACGACCCCGGGCCGCTCGACGAGCGCTTCGAATTCGCCGGGCGCGAACCGGCTGGTCGTGAAGTTGAGCTGGTTGGCCCGGTTCGCCAGCTCCACAATCCTGTCCTTATACATTAAGTCGGCGGGATTCCGCACCAGGCATACGGTGATTCGGCTGTCACGCAGAAAATCCGTATTGCTGGAATAGGAGCCTCTGGCTTCGCTTTTTCTCTCGAGCACCCGGTATTGCTCGAGCCGGGACGGGCCGCGTGCGTCTTTCACGACTGCTTCCATATCCGCCAGGAATCCTTCGTCGTTGGCGTCGCCCGTCATCAGGCCGGGATTATAGTGCAACGCCTCGAGCCGGTTGGCGGCATTGTCATCGACGAACAGCACGTTGGCCGCCCGCAGCTGCAACCGTTCGATAATGCCCCGGATGGCTTCGCCTTTGGGCGCGAACGCAATCACGGGAAAGACGACATACTCCCAGATCCCCATCCGTTCGAGAACCGGTCTGGCAGCGGCGATATTATTTTTTGAACAGACGGAATTGATAATGCCATGCCTGTCAAGTTTCGGGATGAGCGCCGTGATAGCCGGACGTGGACAAGGTGTTTCCCCTTCTGCGAGAGTACCGCTCCAAAGCGTCTCATCCAGATCCCAGATCACGCATTTGATGTCGTGCACCATACTCGCCTCCTTGCTCCGGCCCCGTACGGCGAGGGGACCGGAGATGAACACATCCTGCCATTCCGCATGCTTGATAAACGGGGGAGCGGTTGCCGCAGATGGCGTTTGACGGATTCCATTTGCCCCGAACCGAGGGCGAGCGCGAGAACCAGCCAATGCAGTTTGTAAATATCCCACTTGATGCTCATATTGGCCGCCAAGATAGTTACCATCAAGACAAGCGCTAGGAGGCCTCCGTTCGCCAGTCGGGCGCGCCAGGCGGCTCGCAGGCAGACTCCCAGCCCGATCGCATAGAACAAGGCCCCGAACAGGCCGGTCTCCAGCAGGACGGCGAACACCAGGTTGTGCGTACCGCGTGATTGCATGCCAAAGGCGGCTCCCAGGGCCCGATCAGCGGCGACCGGCCCCCAGCCGAAAAGGGGCTTCTGAACAATCAATTTCCATGCTTCCTGAATGAGCGCATCACGGCCTGCTGTTTTCCCGTCGTAGATAGTCGACTCCCAGCGGGACAGGGTGGGTTCCCAATTCAGGACAAACACCACCAGCATGAGGAGGAGTAGTGTCATCAGCCCCACGTTGCGGAGCAACCGGCCCGGCGACCGCTCTCCCAGGGCCAAAACCAGCAACCCGGCGCCTAACGCCAGCGTTCCGCCCCGTGACCCCGTCTGGACGATGACATAGATAATGGCGGGCAAGGCGAGCCAACCAACCCACTTGTGGAGGGGGGAAACCTGTTCCCGACCCAGCGTAAGACAAAGGATGGAAAGCACCCCCAGCGCAAGCATGATGGCGACCGTATTCGGATCTTCCCCCAGTCCCGAGACCCGATCAACCCCATACGCGCTGCTGCCTTGGCCGGAGGCGTCCTCGGGCATGCCGCTCATGACGAGGAGGGAAAACGCGGCACAGGACAACCCGAGGGAG
>CAYOQM010000192.1:0-5475 GCA_964406065.1 uncultured Verrucomicrobiota bacterium | reverse complement strand
GCAGTTGAACTGCTCTCTATAGGATAAAAGGCATCACCCCAAGAAAGACATCCTGTTCGCCTGTTGATCACATTTACCGCGCTCCGCGCACCTTCAGCCTGAAACTTTCCGAGTGGCTGTTGAACTCCGGGGCGTACAGGCACTGAATCTCGGCGTGGTTGTGCATGAAGTCCAGAGGCGCCGGCAACAGGGATGCAGGCCCGGCGTTAGAAACTATAGACGGCGCCAAGGGCAACGCCGCTGGCATCATCCCCGGCGGTAAGGGCGGAGGAAGCGCTGGTCGACTTCCCAATGGGTCCATCGGAGAAATCCACCTTGGATTTGGCCTCATTATCAATTGTGGTGTAAAGCACGTACAACTCAAGCGCCTTTGAGGCCTTGTAGCTCATGCCCGCGGTGATCATACTTGCATTGGCACTGTCGCTGTCGACATTCTTCCATCCGTAATTTCCCTTCGCGACAAACTTCGAGCCGAGATCCTGGGCAAAACCGATGGAGTAGTTCGTTTCATCCGCCTTACCCTTGCCGCTCCGGAACTCAAGGGCGCCAACTGCCTGGAAGCCACCCATCTTGGGGGATCCGAGGCTGATCACGGCCGAGTCATAACCACTGGCAGCATTGGTGGAACTCAGGCGATCGATCTCCTGCGCCTCACAACCCAATCCGAGGAAACCAAACGGTCCGTCGTACTGAATGCCCGCCGACATCACCTTGCCCGCGTTGAGCGAGCGGGTGGTGTTCGTGGGGGAGAGCTTGTCGGACGAATACTCCTGCATGTCCGTCAGGCTGACGCTACCGAGCAACTGGATGTTGTTCCATTTGGGGGACAGATAGAGGAGCGTGTCATCCGCACGGCCAGCGCCTTCCGAAATGATGGCGTCATTCTCGCCCAGGGCATCCGGGAACAGATTATCCTTGGCCGTCACCATCTTGTAGGCAACATCGTGACGCCCGGCGCGGAGTTCGCCCGCCGTTTTGGATTCCAGGCCAACATAGGTGTTGCGGGTGGTGAAGAACGGGGTCGAGCCGTCATCGGATCCAAACATGCTGACACCGGACTCGATTTGTCCGACCGCCTTGAGGTCGTCGGTCACCTTCTGCTCGGCGGCAACACCGAAGCGGGAGGAGTGAGATTGCAGTCGTGAACCGTCCGCATCGGATGAGGACTTTAGCCCTTCCACGCTGTAGGACTCCATCGCCACATGCGCTTTGCCATAGAACTTCAGGGATGTCGTTTCATTGCTGTACACCGTGATGTCAGCCAACGCTGTGCTCGCCGCCGCCAACCCGATGACCGTCGCCCATGTTACTGTGTTGCGCATTCCTATACTCCTTAAGTTATGTTGCCCCATACCTGAGAATGGAATTGCTATATCGCATTGACTGCCGAATGTCAATTTGCTCCTCGGAAAGGGCGCGTCTGCGATTAGGTGCACGGGAAGGCGCCTGACCGGAGGGGATGCCCTTCTTGAGGCAGGGATGCGTCTCCGAGGCATCCGGGAGCTTAAATGCAACAACTCGGAGATGCGCCCCTCGGAAACAGGGAAGGGAAAATGTGGATATTTTAGGATTGCATTCGTGGCTCAGCAGGTCCTATTGTCTGCCCCTTTAAAAAGGAGGATAAATTATGGGTTCGTTGGACTTTAAGGCCCCCGTGGCCAAGGAACAGGAAGACGCGTCAGTCGTGGCGCACAATACCCGCATAGGCGTGATCTTGTTTGTTATTTATGTCCTGTTCTATGGCGGCTTCATGACGCTTAGCGCGTTCCGTCATGAGACCATGGCCCAACCTGTCCTTGCGGGTGTGAGTCTGTCCATTGTGTACGGATTCGCGCTGATCATTGTGGCGCTGATTCTGGCGTTGGTTTACATGAAACTCTGTCGCAAGGCCGCGAAATAGGAGCTGTTTATCATGATTTACGAGACTTCCTTGATGGCCATTTCGATTTTTGTATTTTTCGCGAGCGCCGTGATTGGCATCAGCTTCTACCTTGGTCGCAAGGCCAAGTCCGCCTCGGGCTACTTTGCAGCCGGCGGGGGAATTCACTGGGCCGTGAATGGCGTGGCATTTGCAGGGGATTATCTCTCCGCCGCCTCGTTTCTCGGCATTTGCGGCATGATCGCGTTCTACGGGTTCGACGGGTTCCTTTACTCGATCGGTTACCTGGCGGGCTGGATCGTGGCTCTGTTCATCATCGCCGAACCGCTCAAGAGGCTGGGACGCTATACGTTCGCCGATGCGCTCGACAACAAGTTCAATTCCCGCGGCATCAAGCTGTCCGCGGCCATCAGTACGCTGGTGGTGAGTTGTTTCTACCTGATTCCCCAGATGGTCGGTGCCGGGGCGCTGGTTCAGCCGTTGCTGGGCCTGCCGCACTACGTCGGCGTGATCGTGGTGGGATGTATCGTGACATTGATTGTGATGACCGCCGGGATGGTGTCCACCACGTGGGTGCAGTTCATCAAGGGAAGCCTTCTGGTCGTCCTTTGCGCCATCATTACTGTCATGCTACTCATGCGGGGGGTAACGACAAAACCCCTGGACTCCACCGGAAATCCCAAGCATATCGCAGCCCGGAATGTGACGGCCGACAAGCTCCCTGGAGCGGTTATCCCCGAGGAGGGCGGCTGGGTTGGCAAGCCTTATACCCGCGTTCAAGATGCCGCCGGAATCGTCAGCGTCTGGCACAAAGAGGCCGACGGCACGTTCTCGGAAACCCAGACGCTTGCCGTCAACAAGGACGGGAAGAAGTTCGCCAATGGCAGACCCCGCGGCAAGAAGGAGGGAGAGTCTGACCTGTTTGCGGTCGGATACGCCTCGAAGCTTCCCGGAGATGTGGAAAAGACGGGAAGTGTCACCCCGTTCGGGTTCCTGCGCACCATGCAGAACAGTGAAGTCATCCTGTGGAACAACGAAAAGATCGTGGACGCCAAGGGCAGCACGACCGTGTACTACCAGAAGCCGACCTCCGGCAAAGACTTCATGGCCCCCGGTTCCAGCCCGACCTTCAAGAAGGTGCGTAGCGAGAAGTGGTTCGATAAGCTCGACTTCCTCTCGCTCATGCTCGCGCTGTTCTGCGGCACGGCATCTCTGCCCCACATCCTGATCCGGTATTACACCGTGAAGGATCAGATCAGCGCCCGCAAGAGCACTGTGGTGGGTATTGCGGCGATCGGCTTCTTCTACGTGCTGACCTTGTTCCTCGGCCTTGGAGCCATGACCAGCGGCGCACTGGATGTCACCGACTCCAACATGAGCGCCCCATTGCTGGCGCGCAGCATCAGCGAGTTTCTCTTTGCCATCATCTCCGCGGTGGCTTTCACCACGGTACTGGGCACCGTCAGCGGCCTGATCATGGCGGCCAGCGGCGCGGTGGCCCATGACCTAATGACGAACTTCATGAAGATCGAGATGAACGACTTCCAGAAGGTCCGCGCTGCCAAGATCGCGGCGCTCTGCGTCGGGGTGGTGGCCATTGTGCTGGGCATCCTGTTCGCGAAGATGAACGTCAACTTCCTCGTCGGGTGGGCGTTCAACATTGCGGCATCGGCAAACCTGCCGGCACTGGTGATGTTGCTGTTCTGGAAACGAACCACCAAGGAGGGTATCACGACCGCAATTATCGTGGGCATGATCAGTTCGCTGGGCTGGATCCTAATGAGCGCCCAGGCCTACAAGGACGTGTACGGGTTGGACCCGGCGACAGCCATTGTCCCGTTCAGTCAGCCGGCGATCGTCACGATCCCGCTTGGGTTCATCGTGCTGGTGGTCGTGTCGCTACTGACGCAGGCCAAGAGGGATAAGGCGCTCGCAACGGCCTGAGTCGTCAGGTAATCATGCCGATGTTACAGGGCAGGCGCGTAGCCTGCCCTGTTTTTGGGTGGTGTGTCAGGCGCGGACCGTCAACAGTTTCTTCTCGTCCGTGTCCCAGAGCACGAGTTGTCTGTGCAGGGTGGCGAGATCGCCACCCACACAGACAAAGCGCGTCCCCTCAACGATCGCCTCATGAGCCTGATGGAAGTGGCCGAATACCCAGCCACAGGGGCGGTGCTTCAGGTCGAGCCAAAGTTGCTTCAGTTCCGACTCGCCGCAGTCCTCGGGCGGGCCGGGGTCGAACCCGGCTCTGACAATATGCTCGGCCACTCCGGGTGCGAGGTCCGCGGCGCCCTGCATCCCGATCCCGATATCGGCGGGACACGAGTGGCTCACCAACAAGTCCGGGCGTTCTCGATTGAAGAGGGCGGTGGCCTGTTGGCGCTGATGGCGAAGGAGGTAATTGGGGAACCGGCTGAGCAGGTTGTGCTGCTGTGGGCGGTCCACATGCAGTGCCCCGCCCAGAAAGCCGACCCGGGATGCGCCGAGCCAGGCCACCGACGGGCGTGGCTGATAAATCAGATTAGATTCAGTCTCCCACTGACGGGCGGCCCCGGTCAACAGGGCGCGCCGCAACCAGGCATGATCCTCATGGTTACCATCAATGACATGGAGGGGAACCGGAAAGCGGATTTTGTCGCGCCTGAGTCGCGCCATCGCCTCCTTGCAAAAGCCGAAATCGCCGACTTGGAGGCCCGCGCAAATGCTGTAATTCGACTGAATCTCCCGCAGGATATCCGCCAATTCGCGGTGTGCCCCGTGCACATCCCCTATAATCAGCACGCGCATGGACCCCCCGTGGCGCTCGCCCCCTTCCCCTCCTGTGCAGGCGGGTTCATGAGGTACGGGTGAAATCGGTTTCCAGCCTGGCCTGGAAAACCGTGATGTCAGCAAACACCTTCTTCAGAAGGGATTGTTCAAGCTGGGTCAGTTCGGAGAGGGTGATGTAATTGTCGGACGGAATATTACGAGCAGCCTGTGCGGCCTGATGGGCAAGGCGCAACTGCATCAGTTCGGTGTAGGCCTGCACCAATTCGTTGTGGCTGGAGGGGACGAGGATGCCCTGGTCGCGAAGCCGCGCAAGCCTCTCAAGGGTGTTCGTCTCGGCAACATGGTGGCGCAGGGCATACATACGCGCAAAATTCACGAGGGGGACCATGGCGCTCTTGATGTTGAATGCCGCCGGGTGCTCGCCGCCGGATTCAAGCTGGATGTTTCCAAAGAAGCCACGCGGGGGCTTGTACTGAAGTGTGGTTTGGCCCAGGTGGAAGAAAAACACCGGCTTCCCGTCCTGAAGCAACTCCTCCAGGTGTCGGCGCAGATCGGTGACGTGCCCGGGATCGCCATGAATACACCTGAAATCAAAGAAGATATTCACGTCGAGCAGGTTCTGAGGCTCGGCAGCGGTGATGCAGTCGGTGAAATACTCGCGCCAGCGGCTCAACGGCTGACACCACTTCGGATTGGAGGCCATGGTTTCGCCCTTGCAGCGCCGGTAGCCTGCCTGATCCAGCCCGCCGCAGACCTTGTTGCCCAGCCTCAGAAAATACGCCTGAGCCGCGTTGAGCTGATCCGCCGCGACATCAGCATAGATGATGGCA
>CAYOQM010000191.1:0-5481 GCA_964406065.1 uncultured Verrucomicrobiota bacterium | reverse complement strand
CGGCGACGACGGCATCAGTTCCACCCTCGCCATCAACGGCCGCGACCCCGGCGACGCCCTCCGCAGCCCGGCGGTCAATGCCAACGTTTCCTGCGTGGCCGCCATCCCGGAAGTCCGCACCCGGTTGGTGGCGCTGCAACGCGATTACCTCAAGCGCACCAACGTGGTCATGGAAGGCCGCGACATTGGCTCGGTGGTTTTTCCGGAAACACCCTACAAGATCTACGTCGATGCCGCCGAACACGTCCGCGCCGCCCGCCGGGTGGACATGGGCGAAGTGGATTCCGTCGCCAACCGCGACGCCGCCGACAGCAACCGCACCACCGCCCCGCTCATCGTCGCCGACGGCGCGACGGTGTTGGACAACTCCGCCCACACCATCGACAGCGCGCTGGTGGCCACCTTGGAAATTCTCAAACAGCAAGGGCTCCCGATCTAACGAAATACCGGATATGAAATGGATCTACTGGCTGGGTTGGATGACCTTCGGGGCACTGTTCCGCACCTGTTTCGGCCTGCGGGTGGATGGCCGTGAGCATCTCGTCACCGAGGGGGCGGTGCTGATCATTTCGAATCATCAGAGCTTTCTGGATCCGCCGCTGGTGGGCAGCATCTACAATACCGAGATTTTCTATCTCGCCCGCAAGTCGTTGTTCCGCGGCTTTTGCAAGTGGTTATACAAGCAGTGGAATGCCATTCCCGTGGATCAGGACCGGCCGGACATGGGCAGCCTCAAGACCATCATCCGCTTGCTCAAGGAAGGGCACCGCGTCCTGATTTTCCCAGAAGGCTCCCGCACCGAGGATGGCCACCTGGGCGAGACCGCGCCAGGCATCGGCCTGGTCGCCGCCAAGTCCGGGGCGCTGATCCAGCCAATCCGCATCCGCGGGGCCTACGAAGCCCTGCCGCGTGGAGCCAAGTGCCTGCGGTTCGCCCGCCTCGGCGTGACCGTGGGCCCGGCCATCCGGCTCACCCCGGAAGAACTCCAACAAGCCGCCGGCAAGCAAGGGTACGACCAACTCGCCAAACGCCTCATGGCCGCCGTGGCCGCATTGTAGCGGAGCGTGCCATCGTGGCTGAGGCATCGCAGGCCGTTCCTATACAACTTCTGGGGAGCAACCGGCGGGCATGGGGATTCGCCTGCTTCAAGGAGCGCGGGCATCTTGCCAGCATTGGCCAATGAAGTGGGAAAGACTGGTACGCTGGCGGCCATCCTTTCGCATCCCATTGGCAAGTGGGCGAGACGCCCACCCTCCTTTTTTTAGAAGGTTTTTGGACAATTTCTAATTTTTCAAACTTTTTCTTGCGTTTTCACACGAAATATCTTAATTTCGTGCGGGCAGTGGTTCACTGAACGGTAGCCTGCCTCTTCGGGGAGATGAAAACTCACACATGCATTGTCGGAACTGTTGGCTTGGCCCTGTTGGGGTCAGCGGCAGGAGCGCGGCTGGCCGATCGGTTGGACGGCGTGTATGAGCGGTTTCTGGAGGATCGCCGGGCGGCCATCCCGAGTTTGAGCGATCCCTTCGGCGTGCCGGCGGCGGCGCGGAAGGTGCACGAGATCCCGGCAGAACGGTTAAGCCAAACGGGGTGGAAGCGCAACGTGGTAGCTACCGTGTTTTGGGTGGGCGAGTTGCCAACCGAGCACAACCCGACGCCGAATACCTGTAGCGCGTGGGACCAAAACTGGCAGGAGAATTTTGGCGGTTACGATGATCCCGCGCAACGGAATGGCTATCTACCGGCGCGGTTCACGCCGTTGCTCAATCCGTTTTACGTGGCGCTGCCTTACAATGATGTGGCGGCCGGCGGGGTACACCGACCGGAAGCCAGCGAGGTGATTCCGTGGTTTTGGCGGGACTATCGCGGTGACGGGATTTCCGTGTGCAAGGACCGCTGGCTGGCGATTCATCATGTCGGCCGCGTCTGCTATGCGCAGTGGGAAGATGTGGGCCCGTTCACAGTGGACCACTGGCAGTACGTTTTCGGCGCCGAGGCCCCGCGGCCCAATCGCAACGGCGGCGCGGGTATTGACCTCGCACCGGCAGTCCGCGATTTTCTCCAACTCACCAGTGGCGCCACCGTGGAGTGGCGCTTCGTGGAGGAGCGGGAAGTGCCGCGCGGCCCTTGGCGGGACTGGCGGTCCCCCGCCCTGCCTCAACCCTGACCTCTTCCTTCCCTCTCCCGTCCCAATCGCCATTCCAGAAATCACCCCAATCCCTAACCCACTCCGTCGAGTTACCAACCAATCCATTATGAAACACAATCCATTCGCCGCCATCGCGGCCGCCGCCCTAGCCCTCAGTGCCCTCGCCTCGCCGCAGGCATTCTCACAGGCATCCGATCCCTCGGTTCCCGTCGGATCACTCAGTGCCTACCCAACCATCGTCCAAACTGGCACCAAGCCGACCCTGACATGGTCGATCTCCTACCCGTCCCAAGTCAGAACCGTCGTCACAGTGGAGCTGAATGGAACCATCACCCCGCTCAGGGACCTCTACCTCGATCTCCGGGTGCTGGGTGCCCAGATCGGGGACGGATCGAGCTGGTATATGGTGGAGGCATACCGAAAACTCGAAAATGCGACCTCGTTCACCAGGTTTTTCAGAGGCAAACAGACGGATGTGAATCCCTCGACGATCTGCTACACGCAGTTGATCCAGCAGGCTCGAACGGTCAACATCCGGGGGCGGGTTGCTACGAATAACAGTACAAATCCTACTGCCTGGCAGGCATATTATTCGACTGGAACCACGACCCAAAACGTGAAGGCTCTCGTCAATGGTGATTCACCTCCAAGTTATGTGCCGGCCTTCGCAAACCAATCCACCATCAAGAGTACCTTGGGTCCGTATATCGATGCAAGCGGGAAGATCAAGATCGGCCCCATGGATGTTATTTTCATCTTCGAACTATGGGGAACGGCTACCAACCAGTCGTACTTCGACATGCAGGACCTCGTCGTGCTCGCGACATTCCGGATCCCCTGAACCCGCCAAAGCCATGAATCAATACGCAACCAATGGATTTTTGCCAGCGCTCGGGAAGACCGCGGCGTCCATCCTGATGATCGCCGTCGGGCATGCGGAGGGCGTTCCGCCGACACCGCCGACGGAGATGCGGGATGCCGCCACCCACGAACAGCTTGCCCTGACGCTGCGCAAGTCCCAGCAGGAGGATCCCATGAAAAACATGGCGCCCACTCAGGGCGAGGATCCCTCCAAGAACCTGCCTAAGGATTTGATCAGCCAGTCCGACATCGTTTGCTTCCGCGGAATGGCCACGCTCGTGCCCAAGCGAGCAATTCTGCAGATTCCGGAGAACTGCGCCGAACGGCTGAAAATCACGCCCGGAGCGAAAATCGTCGGGTGGGCGGAGTTCTTTGCCGCCAACCGCGGCTGGATCACCACCGTCGAGATCAGCCGGGTGCAGGCCGAGGGCAAAGAGCCGCTCGCCGAGGATACCCGGAAACAACTGACCGAATGCCGCAGCCTGGTGGTGGCGACCTATCAGGGCGGCCCGATTTCGCTGCTGCCACCCCCCGCCACCGCCACCCCAACGGCCACTCCAACTCAACCATCCAAACCGTGAAAGCTCTCCTGCTCCGCTCATTTTCCGCGTTTGTGGCCGCTGGCGCGCTGGCCTCCGCCCAAACGGCAACCTACACCAATTTCATCCGTCAGGTCCAGTTGCCTACCGGCGTCCAGTGGGATGCCACCGTCGCCGCCACCGGCACGCAATTGTCCGCGCTGGCGATTGACCCGGGCGGCGCCCGCTTCGAATTGTGGACGGTCAAATCGACGCCGCTGACGAGTTACCTGCTGGATTCCCGCTATGTCGGCACTTACGTGCCGATGGCCAGTGTGGTCATCCGTTCGCAGGACCCATATCCGGCCATCCCGCGCACCCGCGCCGACCGCCCGTTTTATGTGGATATCGTCGTGACGGGCTTGCTCAATGGCGCGACGGACCCGGTAGCGTCGAAGAGTGTCAAGTTGTTGCGGTATCGCCAATCCTACGGGGTCGGCGGCACCGGCGTCTCGATCGACCGCACCCAAGCGGAGTGGATGCAGCCTGCGGTCTCGATCAGCACCAATGGTCCGCGAACCTTGACTTACGCCATCACTTCGCTGCTCGGCGCGGATCGGGCGAAGGTCCGGGGCGAGGAGCGGTTCTCCGTTTTCTCGCTGGAGGACTATCAAGCGCCGGAATCCCAGCTCGCCTCGCAGTACATCCAAATCTGGCCGGTGGCGGACGGCTCGATCACCGGGCTGGTCCAAGACCAGGTGATTCGCTCTACCGTGCCGCAAGTCACCCTGACGCTCAACGACCTTTATCCCTACTCCACCACCTATACCCAGGTTTATAAGGGCAACCCCCAGCTCGGCATCAGCGGCACCATTGTGCCGGGTTCTGCGCTGGTGGTCAATGAAACCATCCCTCAAAACCGCGTGCTGCTCGTGAGAGGCTACGAGGCCGTCTTCAATGAAAACGGGCGTTGGACCATGGAGCTGCTCACGGTCACGCCCTTTGGGATTGACCGCTTGGCGTATGTCAGTTTTGACCTCGACATCACCATGAAAGTACGGGCCACTTCGACGACGGTGGAGTGACTCACGGGGGCCGCTTGGTATCGTCCAATTCCTTTTGCACTTCGGCTTTCAAATTCTCATTCCGATAGATCATGGCAAAGCGCGCGTCTTTTGAGTGCCTGATGAGATCCTCAAGTTCGGTGAACGCCAGCAACATGAACAACCCTTTGACCGGCTCACGATGAAACGACTCCGTCCGAGTGGCGAACTGATCCTCAACCGACCGCTGTTGCCGGTTGGCGAGGAACGGGCCGTGTTCTTTGGTCAACTGCCGCCGCAGCTCGTCGAAGCGGGCGGCCATCAGCTCCGCGGAGGCGTCCCGGTCGTAGTAATGCACCGTCAGCTCGTAGAGTTTGCCACGCAGAAAGCGGCCCTCCACCGCGCCGGCTTGGCTCTCGGGGAGCAGGCCCTTGCGGGGGGCGATGCGGATGATCCGCAAGTCCGGCTGATCGCCGGGCAGGGAAATGGTGACGTCCAGCGCATGCCGGCCCGCCCAGGCGATCAATTTCTCCGGGGAGTCGCCCCAGCGCAGACCGAAGGGCGGCTCGACGAGGGCTTGGGCAGCCAGGCGGCCGCCAGCCAGCAGCAGCAGGGCGGCCCCCCAGGCCAGCGCTCGAAAAAGTCCGGTCACGGCAGGAGTTTGGCGCAAATCCGGCCCCAACGCAAGGCCGGATCGTGGCGGCGGGGATTTGCCTTGGTGGAAGCGACTATCGCGCTGTCCATGCTGACGGTAGTCGGGCTCATGCTGTTGAAGCTGTCGCTCAATATTCTGGCGCCGCGGCAGTGGGTGTTGCACCAATCGCTGGCGGATGCCTACATGACCTACGAGCGGTCGTATGCCGAGCGGGTGCCGTTCGCGACGCTGGTGGCCAACGAGTCGCCGTGGCCG
>CAYOQM010000190.1:0-5495 GCA_964406065.1 uncultured Verrucomicrobiota bacterium | reverse complement strand
TGCCATGGTCAAGGAATCCCAGGCGCGGGCGTTGGAAGTCATCCGGAACCGTGTTGACGGGCTCGGGATTGCCGAACCGATCATCTATCCCGAAAAGAATAACCGCATTGTTGTCCAGCTTCCCGGCGTGGATGAGAAGAAACGTGACGAGGCCGCCCGTTCCATCCAGAGTGCCGCCTTCCTGGAATTCCGCATGGTTCACGAAAAGAACCATGACCTGGTGGGCAAACTTCTGGACAGGGGTGTTGCTCCCGAAGGATACAAGATCATGCCGCTGTCCGAAGGTGGCGCCACCCAGGATTACCTGATTCGCGACAAGAAGGCGGTTTCGGACGACAAGATGGATGCGGCCTTCCGCAAGCGGGTAGCGCAGTTCGGAGCCCCGCGCGGGTGCGAGTTGCTGCTGGAACGTAAGAAAGTTGGCGGCCGCGAAGTATTCCTGCCGCATTTTGTGGAAAAGCGCGCCCAACTGACCGGCGATACCCTCAAGCGTGCCTCGGTGGACTACCAGGCCCTGGGTCAGGCGGTTGTGAATCTCGAGTTCAATGCACAAGGGGCACATAAGTTTGCGGTGGTCACCGGGGATTACGCGCCGGGTGGTTCGAAGAATCCGGGCCAGGTCGGGCGTCAGATGGCGATCGTACTGGATGGCACGCTCTATTCGGCTCCGGTGATCCGCGAAGCCATTCATGGCGGGCGTGCGGAAATCACCGGAAATTTCACGCCCAGCGAGGCGATGTTCCTGGTCAACATCCTGAAAGCCGGCTCCCTGCCCGCGCCGGTGAATATTGTCGAACGCCGAGTGGTGGATCCCACGCTCGGCGCCGACTCCGTGCATAGCGGCGTCAACGCCGGCCTGTACGGCTGTCTAGTCATTATCCTCCTGATGGCAGCCTATTACCTGGTCAACGGGTTGTTGGCCGATCTGGCGCTGATCCTGAACATCGTGTTGTTGCCGTTAGGGATGATCGCGGTGGCCGCCGTGTTGGGAATGTTCGCCAGTGATGCCCGGGCGGGCGGAGCCATTGCCCTGCCGGTGCTGACCCTGCCGGGTATCGCCGGTATCGCGCTGAGTATCGGTATGGCCGTAGATACCAACGTCCTGATCTTCGAGCGTATCCGCGAGGAATTAAGGGCTGGGAAGAGTCTGAAAGCCTCGATCGATGCCGGCTTCAACCGGGCTTTCGCCGCCGTGTTCGATTCCCATGTGGCCACGATCCTGACGGCGGTGATCATGTTCATTTTCGGTTCCGGGCCCGTGCGCGGTTATGCAGTGACCCTGATTGCCGGTCTGCTCGTCAACCTCTACACGGCCGTTACGGTCACGCATATGTGCCATACCGTTATAGCGGCCTGGACCAACAAGACCGCCATCCTCAAGATGCTGTCCTTCATCCCGGACACGAAGATCGACTTCATTGGCAAGTGGAAATGGTGGCTGGTCGGCACGTTCCTCGTGGTGGTGGCGTCGTGGGCCATCATGATTGGCCACGGGATCAACAACAAGTCCTCGGTCTTTGGTGTCGATTTCACCGGCGGGACGCAGCTGACCATGAGCTTTGGAGCGAAACCGGGGGTCGACGAGGTGCGTGGCATTCTGACCCGGGGCGGAGTCAAGGATCCGATGATCCAGTTCCAGAAGGGCATGGAATCCGGAACCCGTGAAGTCCTGATGGTGAAGGTGGCCACCCTGGAAGAGGGACGCCAAACCCAGAGCCTGTTGACGAACCAGCTCGCCAGTGCCGGGTTCAAGCTGATGCAGCAGGATGATGTCGGGCCCCAGATCGGCAAGGAATTGATGTCACGCGCGATGTGGGCGATGATCCTGGGCATGGTGGCCATGATCATCTACATCGCCATCCGGTTCGAGTTCGGCTTCGGGCTGGGCGCGGTTGTGGCGACCTTCCATGACGCCATGATCACCATCGGCGTGGTTCACCTGCTTGGATTCCCGATCACGATGACCGTGGTTGCGGCAGTGCTGACGATCATTGGCTACTCGATCAACGACACCATCGTGATTTTCGACCGGATCCGGGAGAACCTGCGTCTCTACCGCGGTAACCAGTCGTTCAAGGACCTGTGTAACCTGAGCATCAACCAAACGCTGGCGCGGACCCTGTTGACCAACTTCTACACCATGATCTCGGTGCTGTTCCTGCTGCTGATGGGCGGCGGAGCCCTGAAGGATTTTTCCGTGGCCATGCTGGTGGGAATGATTACCGGAACCTATTCCAGTATCTACATCGCCACGCCTGTTACCCTTGCCTGGTATCGTTGGAAAGCGCCTGATCTGGGATCGGGTAAATAAGACCAGTGAAACGCTGGACACTTGCCGATACGCATGACGGGGTCGCAGGTGAATTGGCCCGTCAGGCCTTGTTGCCCCTACCGCTGGCCCGCTGGCTGGCGGCGCGAGGGGTCGCCTCGGCGGCAGAGGCTGATCGATTCCTTAATCCTCGGCTCAGCGATTTTTCCGACCCCTTCCTGATTCCCGGAATGAACGCCGCTGTGGATCGGATTTGGCAAGCCATCCACGAGGAATCCCCGATTGTCGTCTACGGGGATTACGATGTCGATGGAGTGACCAGCGCCGCCTTGATGAGCCTGGTTCTGACCCGGCTGGGGGCCCGTGTGACCCGGTATCTTCCCAGTCGCATGGAGGAGGGATACGGGCTCGGGGTCGAGGCGGTGGAACGATGCATCAAGGCCGATAATCCCGGGCTGATTATCACGACGGATTGCGGTAGCGGCTCCCATGCCGCCGTGGCGACGGCGCGGGCGTGCGGCGTGGATGTGGTGGTGACCGACCATCATGAAATCGGCGCGGACGGGCCGGCGGCTGCGGTTGCGGTGGTCAATCCGAAACTGGGCACGGATCCCTCGGCCCGTGTCCTGGCGGGCGTGGGCGTGGCGTTCAAGGTGTGCTATGCGCTTCTGAAACAGGGACGTGAGCAGCGCCGGAAGAAAGCTGGGGATCTGGATTTGCGGGACTATCTTGATCTGGTGGCCCTCGGAACGGTCTCGGATATGGTGCCCCTGCGGCATGAGAACCGGATCCTGGTCCGGCATGGCCTGACTCAATTGAACCGGCGGGAACGGATCGGGCTTAATGCCCTGGCCGACGTGGCCGGGATTAAGGGAGAGATGGGAGCCTATCATGTCGGCTTCGTGCTGGGCCCCCGCATGAACGCTGCTGGGCGGATGGGGGATGCCGGGGATGCCCTGGAACTGCTGCTGACCACGGATGAAGCGGAGGCCATGAGTCTAGCTGAACGCCTGGAGGAGACCAACCGCGATCGCAAGAAGATCGAGTCTGATATTATGGCGGCGGCCATCCGCCAGGTTGAAGCGCACCCTGATCCGGCGGGCCGTTCAGGGATTGTCGTGGGAGACCGGGGCTGGCACGTGGGGGTGATTGGCATTGTGGCGTCCCGTCTTGTCAGCCAGTACGGATGCCCTGCCATTGTCGTTGGATTTGACGATGCCGGCCTGGGACGCGGATCCTGCCGGAGTGTCGAGGGATTTGACCTGTTGTCCGGTCTGGGGAAATGCCGGGATTGGCTGAACCAGTTCGGTGGGCACGAAATGGCGGCGGGTCTGGAAGTGGTGCAGGATCGCTTTGCCGCGTTTCAACAGGCCTTCCGGGACGCCTGTTCGGCCTCCCTGGAGGGGCGCGATCCGACCCGTACGCTCGAACTTCAGGGGTGGGTGACGTTGTCGGAGATTTTGGAAAAGCCGTTTCTGGAGATCAGCGCGCGGCTGGGGCCCTTCGGCGAGGGCAATCCCGAGCCGCTATGGGGGTTGCGCGGGGTTCAGATCCTAGGCCCGCCCAAGGTGGTCGGTCAGGCGCATCTCAAATTGCGGGTGGGGCAGGGGGCTCAAGCGTGTGACGCCATCGGCTTTAACATGGCCGACCGCCTCGCGGATTTTCCTGAAGGCCCGCTGGACCTGGCCTGCCTGCTGAGGACTAACACCTATCTGGGTCGCACCTCGCCCCAACTGCACCTGCAGGATTTCCGGGAAAGCGCGGCGGCTACGGGATGATATTCAGGGAAATGCTCAGGGAAATGCTTGACGAGGTCACAGGGTTGAGGGATAATTCGGCTGAACCTTTTTTTAGGCGCAAATGTGGGAGAATTGAGAAAATCAGTACAGGAGTCATGATTATGAAAATGTTTTTTTCGGGAATGATGTTGGTGGGTCTTGTCCTGGCGCCAATGGCGGCCATATCGGCAGAGTCGGGGCAGTCCATATCTGAACGGGCCACCAAGGCCGTAGGGGTTGCTGAAGCCGCCTACCAAAAGGGATTGGAAAACAAAGAGGTGGCCCAGAAGGCCGAAGATCTGGCGTCTGCCGCATGGGAGAAGGCTCGGACGGATTTGAAGCTGGCAGAAGCTTCCGGCGACAAGGAGAAGATTGCGGCAGCCCAGGCGGCGGTGCTCAAGGCGAAGTTAGTGGTCGCTGATAAGGCCCGGGTGCTGGCCCGGGTTTCCAGTCTTGTTGAACGCCTCAAGATTATCCTGGATAAGGCGCGAACAGCGGCTGCAGCGGTAGCCAAGGCGCCCACACCCGCGGAAGCCTTGAAGGAATTGCGGAAACTTGAACAGCTTGCTTTCGCCTCCGCAAATGTCCTGAATAGCATCGAGACGGCCATGAAACCGCATCACCCTATCGACAGCATAGGCGTCACAATCCCTTGCACAACAACCAGCACGACCCGTCCGACGCCCACCCAGGTGGGACAGATTCGCGGATAAGTCCGTCTGGAGAAGTAATGTAAAGCCCCTTCCCCGCATGGAGGGGGCTTTGTTGTTTATCAACCATGAAGGTACACGACCGGGTTAGTGTGGATCAGTGGTTTCTGGTGGCGGTGGGGGCTGCCCTGTTTGTGCTATCAACGGCAGGACTGATTCATGCCGTTAGGGCGTCGTGGGCATCCCGTCTTTCCTGTCGTGCCCAATTGGCCAAGCCACCCGCCGAGGTTAGCCAGGTCATCGAGTGGTGCCGGGCGGCTTATTCCCTTTATCCTTGGAATTATTATTTTAGCATTTACGCTGCGGAGGCGGCCTATTATCAGGCCGACAATGTCCGGGGTGAGGCTCGCGTGGAGCGGTTGCGTCAGGCCCGGGTGTGGTGCGACCGGGGGCTTGAGCAAAACCCCTACAAGAGCCAGTTGCGCCGCCTGAAAACACGTTTTCTCTGGGAGGAATCTCCAGCCCGGGCGATTGAGTATTGGAAGGCCCACACGGAATGGCAGTATTGGGAACCCTATAACCACGCCACGCTTGCGGAGTTGTATGCTCGGTACGGCGATTTCACCCGGGCCGAGGAGGAATTGAAACTGGGTCAGGGGGATGTCATTTATGAACAGGTCTGCAAGATCGTGATTCAAGAAAAAAAGAACTGGGAGAACCTGCAGAGTGAAAAACCATTTGAGTGGGGCGAATGACGGGACTCGAACCCGCGACATTCAGAATCACAATCTGACGCTC
>CAYOQM010000189.1:0-5548 GCA_964406065.1 uncultured Verrucomicrobiota bacterium | reverse complement strand
CGCAGCATTCGCGCAAGGACCCGTGTACAGCGTGAACGTCGTCGGTTTCAACAAGCTCCAGCTCGAAAAGAACAAGCTGTACCTGATATCAACCGCGTTTGAAGACATTAACGGTAACGCCCTGAAGGCTAGCGATGTCTTTGGTTCGCAGGTGCCGTCCGGCACCGCGATCAACTATTACGTCGGTGGTGTCCCCCCGTACCGGACCGATGCCCGCGCCTCGTTCGGACCGAACCTCGGCTGGGGCACGAACCAGACGATCAACTTCGAGGGCACCATGGGCTTCTGGCTCAAGATGCCGAATACAGGGACACAGGTGGTCTACGACGTCGTGCTCAAGGGCCAGGCGCCGATGGACAATACGACGTCCAACGTGGTGGTCAACGGGTTGAACATGCTCGCGTACCCCTACACCGCCGATGTCCACTTCACCAACACCACGCTGTATGCCACATCGCTTGTGGGTGACACGATCAACGTCTGGAATGCCGCCAGGACCAACTACGTCTCCCCGGCTTACGCCCGCACAAGCTTCGGTCCGTACCGCGGTTGGGGTGCCGGCGTCACAAACCTGTGGCTGCGTCAGGGAATGGGCTACTGGTACCGGACGACCAACGCGCTGCCGCGACTGATTACGGAAGTGCGCCCCTATCCGAAGAATCAGTAACAGTCATATCTAAACACGTGGTAAATTCAGCGCAGAGAAACGAGAGTAGGAGACACGGGTCATGAAAAGCAAGTCGTTGTTGATGGCGGTAACGATCGGGTTGCTGGCGGGCAAGGCGATGGCCTACCCGATCGCAATTGACATCACAGGTGGTGGCGGCCTCTGGATCGATCCGTTTGATCCGGAAAACGGCACGACCCTGCTCCCCGCCGGTTCTCGGGTGCAGCTGTGGTGGTCCTATGACGCGGCCTACTCCCAGACCACGCCTGGATCCGTGACGCCCGAAACAGCGGCCTTGGACACGGGCGGTCAGTCCGTGACCCATGGCGACTACGTGTTGTGGAGCGGCACCACGCCGGACGATGGCGGGTGGGGCACGCCCCAGAACTTCCAACTGACGGATGCGAACATCCCCGGTGCTGGCCACTCGATTTCCGAAGGCCACATCTACCTGTACGTCTATCAGGACAGCACGCCGGACGCCGGCGACTACGGGATCATGTCGGAGATTTACGGCCCCAATGGCACGTCTCAAGTGGTCTGGGGAAATCAGACGCCGGGTGGCCTGTTGCCCCCCGCCGATCCGATCTCGCCCTCGACCGCACCCGCAAGCGGCTACTTCGGGGCGTCCAACCCCTTCCGATTCCAGGTCGTTCCCGAGCCGGGTACGATGGCACTCGTGGGTATCGGCGCCCTGACGATCGCGGCACGTCGCCGTCGTAAGTCGGCGTAATTCTCGGTAAGTCTGCAGGAATTCGGACTGTCTCCGGACCTGCGCTATTCGACAAGACGGGCCCCGACATCAGTTCGGGGCTCGTCCCTTTATAACCCGCGAAGCACCTCAGGCTCATATGAAGATACTCTCTGTCATCGCGCTCCTCGTCCTCGTTGCTGCCGGTGTCGATGCGCAAGCAGAGGCCTCACGCGAAACTCCGGCCATTTTGGTTCTGGCACCGGCAGAAGCCGATTCCGCCTGGCTCGCGGGACTGAAGCAGTACATTGCCGATGAATTGCTGGTGACCGTCCAGTTGGGGCAGTTGGCAGTGCCCAGCCTCACGAACAACGAGGACATCGTGCAGCATCTTCTCGCTGCAAATACCGCCTCGCAGCCCCATGTCATTCGCTTGATCGTTCTGGACGATCCTTCGTTGGGCATCGAGTCGCGTTTGCACATCGTGGATGGCGAACGAGCTGCGATTGTCAATCTGGCGGCGTGGAAGCCGGCGGCGCCACAGGACAGCAGCCTGACCATCGATGTCTGGCGCGGACGTGCCGATCGGCAGTTCATTCATGCGGGGGGGAGACTACTGGGGATGCCGGTCTGCCCACTGCCTCTCTGCGTGCTTCAGGACAACATGCACGAGAGCACGCTCGACCAGTGCTCGCGCGGCCTTTGTCCGCCTTGCCGCGATCAGTTGCGCGTTTTGCTCGGACTGCCCGCGGAGGGCTCGCCCAGTCCGGATCCATCCAGTCAGCTTTGATGCGCTGTGGCCCTTCGACCGGTGCGTCTTGCCCCAATATGATTGTCACCCCATGTGCGCACTGCGTATAGTGCAGCCCACATGAAGTGCTCTGCTCGCCTAACCGATCTCCTGCTGACCATCTTCGTCAGTGGTCTTGCGTTTGCGGTGTACTTGAGTACGTTAGCTGTCGGTGCGTACCCCGGCGAGTTCTCCTCTATTCTAACCCAGAAGCTCGGTCTCATCCCGTGCTTCACGGCGGAGCGTCCCCTGTGGAACCTCGTCGCCGACCTCATCCTCCAACTGCCGGGGGGGGGCGATCCGGCGAGACGGCTAAACTTACTGAGTGCCTTCTGGGGTGCGATCGCGGTGGGACTCCAGTACCGCGTCGTGCACGATATCATCTTCCTTTGCATCCGCTATGAGGACGATGAAATCGCTCGCGTCCACCGTGTAGCCCGCCTAGGAGGGCTTGGCGCTGCGCTGGCCCTGGCCTTTTGCGTGCCGTTCTGGGTGGTGTCGACCCGCAGTCACTGGGCGACTTTCCATACCACCCTGTTTCTCCTCATCGTGAACCAATTCAACCGCCTTCTTGAACGCGAGTCACGGTGGGAGTCCGTCGCGTTTGGATTGGGATGCGGCTTGGTTACCGTGGAGTATCCCAGCTTGGTCATCTTTATACCCCTGTTCGCCGCTGGATTCCTTATCGCGCAATGGAAGCGCGAGAATCTGTCCCGGCGCCAGTGGTTGCCGCCGGCGGCCGCCGCGGTAGTCGGGCTCAGTCTTTACCCCCTTGCCGCTTGGCTTTTCATGGGCACGGAAGGCCACCGCCTGCTGGGCGAGCACACCTTCCTGATAACCCTGTGGGAACTGCTCCGGGCGCAGTGGTTCGTTCTGGTGAGAAGCCTTCCCAGCGTGGGCTGGCTCGCGGTGTTGTTGGTGACCGCTGTGCCGGCGGCACTGGGCTTGTCCATGGCGCGACGGGGTCTGAATGACGAAAGCGATTGGGCGCTGAATCTGCTCCATATCGTGCTCACCTCTCTGGCGATCGCCGTCCTGCTCAATCTGGCGTTGGCTCCATGGCGCCTTCTGGGCTTCCAACGCCTGCTGGTGATGCCCTATGTGCTGCTGACCGCGCTGGTCGGCTATCTGCTGGCGTTCTGGTATCGCTTGCCGGAGGGGTGGTGGCCCCATTCATCCAATCGCCTGGTCATTGGCCTTCGGTGCGGCGCGGGGCTGCTGGCCGCGGTGCTCGGGCTCGGCCTGATTGTCGCCGCCGCCGTCCGGAATCTGGCGCAAGCGGACGGTCGCCCTTCGGCGATGGTGCGCCTGGTCGCGGCCGAAACCGTCAAGAGTCTCGAGGGGCGCACGTGGCTGGTTACCGATGGCCTGATCGATGACGCCATTGCGCTGGAGGGCTTGCGCCAGCGTCTGCCTCTCAAGCTGATCGATGTCACCGCCGCACGCAAGCCCCTCATGCGCGCGTACGTCGCCAGCCTCTTCGACGACCCGCGCCTTCGCAATCTCGCGGATCTGAACCTCGCCACCCTCGTCCATACCTGGTTTCAGACCGATACGAATACGCTGCATGAGGTCGCGGTCATGACAAGCCCGGATCTCTGGGTGGCCGCAGGGCATCTGGCACAGCCCCACCTGACGCTCTTTCTCGGTGGCGGGGAAACCAATCGGGCGGCGGTGCTGGCGGCCATGCAGGAACACCGCGAATTCTGGCAGCGCATGGAGTCATCTCCCTATCTGAATGGCAGCCGCAGTGTGGGCCCTCTCGAAGGTCAGCGCCGGTATCTCTGCCAACGCGTCGGCATGGTCGCCAACAACTTTGGCGTCTGGCTTGAAGACCTTGGTGAGGCCACCTGGGCGTACGAGGCCTACACCCACGCGCGGGTTCTGGACCCGGGCAACGTGTGCGCGCTGATGAACCAGTACACCTTGCTGCAGCAGGGGCATGCTGCCGCTGACGCCGGGGATGTGCGTGCCGCGATGAAGGAACTTGAGCAACTGATGGCCCAGAACCGACCGTCGCTGCTCGCCTTGGTTCGCACGTATGGGTACGTGCGCTCCCCTAAGAGTCTGGCGCACCTGGGGGAACGCTGGGCTCAGGGAGGGCAGCCGGAGCTGGCCATGGCCGGTCTGCGCCGGGCCATGGGGTTGCAGCCGGACGGTGACCACCAGCATGCCAAGGAAGTGCTTGCAGGCTTGTACCTCTTGCAGAACCGCGACATCGAGAGCGAAGCCCTTTACGAGGAGATGCTGTCCAAGAATCCGCAACAGCAGGTGGCGTTGTTGGGGTTGGCCCGCGTGGCGGCCTTTCGTGGACAGACAGAACGTGCGAAGGCCTACCTCGATAGAGCGGCGAAGGCGGGCGTCCCCGACTTGGTCATGCAACTGGAGTACGCGGCGTTTTATCTTTCGGCGGGCGAGATCGCCGAGGCCAAGGCACTCTTGAAGGAACTGGTGCTCAAGGAGCCCAACCTTGTGCGCGCGTGGTCCATGATCGTGGCCATCAACATCAAGGAGAAGGACACGGCCGGTCTCTATGAGTCGGTTCGCCGGGTGCAGTCCATCAAGGAGGGCAATGCGCTGCTGCTGGCCACCGCCACCGGCTATCTTGCCATGCTGCAGGAGGATTTGGTCGGTGCCGTCATGGCGTTTGAAAAGGCTCTCTCCCTAAGCCCCAGCAGTGTTCAGATACTGGAATGGCTGGTGCGCCTCGATCTCCTCCAGGGTGCCGGCCCCGCCGTCGAGCGGCGCCTGACGCAACTCCTGGAACTCGACCCCGGCAACGCATTCGGCAACTACGTGCGGGCCGGTCTGCAGATCGGGCGGAAGGACTACGAACTGGCGCGCGACTCCCTGGAGCGCAGCCTGGAAACCCGCAAGTCTCCCGAGGCCCATAACGACCTGGCTTGGTTGCTCATGGAAGGGGGGGCCTTTGCCGAGGCTGAGACGCACGCGCGCGCCGCGCTGGCCCTGCAACCATCCCTGTGCCCGGCCTGGGACACCCTGGGCGTGCTGATGGTGAAAACCAAACGCTTTGATGAGGCTCGCGTTGCCTTCACTAAGGCGCTTGAACTGCAGCCTGATAACGTGACCGTGGCCATGAATCTTATCGAACTGGATCTTCGGCAAGGTCGCAAGCAGGAGGCCGCTCAACGCTTGGATAACGTGGCGTTGCGTGTCGATGACTTGTCGGCCGACGAACAGACCAATTACCAGAAACTGCGTCAGGAACTTTGATCGGGGCCAGCATGACACACGACGAGGCGCTACGACTGCTGAAGGCAATGGGGCAGGAGCATGTGCTGGGGTTTTGGGATCGGCTGGATGCGGCGCAGCGGGATGCGCTGCTGGCGCAGGTGGCGACACTGGACGGCCCCAGCCTGACGCGCATGCGGGCGATGCT
>CAYOQM010000188.1:834-5555 GCA_964406065.1 uncultured Verrucomicrobiota bacterium | reverse complement strand
CCGAACGTGTTGGGGTCCGGCACGCTCAGGGTGCCTTCGGTGCCGTAGATCTCGATGCGGGGCAACTGCGCGGCCTTGATGTCGAAGGACATGATCATCGAGCAGATCGTGCCCTGGGCGAAGTCCAGCACGGTGGAGTAGTGGGTCAGCGCCTTGACGTTCATGATCTTGCCGTTCAGGGGCTGACTGGTGATCATGCGCTTGGCGTGCGTGGTGCGGGCCGAGCCGCTCACGCGTGCGATCGGGCCCAGCAGGTTGACCAGCGCGGTGAGGTAGTAGGGGCCCATGTCCAGCATCGGGCCGCCGCCGATGTCGTAGTAGAATTCAGGCGACGGGTGCCAGCTCTCATGTCCGGGGCAGGTCATGAAGGCGGAGGCGGCGACGGGTTTGCCGATCCAGCCGTCGTCGATCAGTTTCCGGCAGGTCTGGATGCCGCCGCCGAAAAAGGTGTCCGGGGCGGAGCCGACGCGGAGCCTCCTGGCCTTGGCCTTGGCCAGGATCTTCTGGCCATCCTTGCGGGTGACGGCGAGGGGTTTTTCGCCGTAGACATGCTTGCCGGCATCCAGCGCGGCCAGCGCCACTTCAGCGTGCGCCTTGGGAATGGTCAGGTTGACGACGATTTCGATATCCCGGTCAGCGAGCAGTTCCTTGACGGTGCAGGCCTTGGGAATCTTGAATTCCTCCGCCTTGGCCCGGGCCCGCGACAGGTCCAGGTCCGCGCACGCCGCGATTTCGAGATTCTGGAATGTCAGTCCGGCCGTGAAATAGGCCCCGCTGATGTTGCCGCAGCCAATGACTCCGATCTTTGTCCGTTTCATGCAGGGTATCCTTGTGTTGACTCCAGCGTTAAGGCTGGCTGTTCTTTTCTTTTCAAATTACTTGCAGGCTTAGTCAATGACAATGCATATTGTCGTCAATCTTATGGACGAAATTTTCAGCAGTTTGCGGCATGTCGGGCATTTGCCGAGGCGGTTTCCGTCGGCGTTGCCGGTTGACAATATCGGTTATGTCCCCCGCAAGACATCGTGGGTCCGGTTTGAATTCAGCACCTATAATTTCTCCTTTATCCTGAGTGGCGAGGGGGAGTATTGGCATGAAGGCCGGTGCTGGCCGGTGCGGGCGCCCTGCGTGATTACCCAGGCGCCGGGGCTGTCCCTGGAATATGGGCCCACCGGGGAACGGGGGGAATGGGAGGAGTTGTATCTCATTTACAACCGCTCCAGGATTCCTGTCCTCGAGAAAAGGGGACTCATCCGGCGGGAGATCCCGGCGTGGAATATCAAGGACATCGGGCCCACGAGAGCCAGGTTGCTGGAGTTGAGCCGGGCGGGGGACGGCGGGCGGGAAAGCGGGTTTGCCGACCGCGTGGACCGTCTGTGCGAACTCATGGTGATGGAGAGCATTCTGGGGGAGACGTCCGGGAGCGTGACACGGGAGGAGCGGGCCATCCTTGAAATCCGGTCCGGGGTGGAGGCGGACCTTCACGGGGATCATGATTTTGACGCGCTGGCCCGCCGGCACGGCCTCTCGGCGTCAACCTTCCGCCGATATTGGGCCACGCTGGTGGGCGTTCCGCCGGCCCGTTATGTGATGCGGCTGAAAATCGGGGAGGCGTGCCGTTTGCTGGTCGAAACACGGATGAAGATTGGCGAGATTGCCGAAGCCGTCGGGTTCAATGATCCCCTGTATTTCTCGCGGCGCTTCCGGATGGAGACCGGCGTCGCGGCGGCTGAATACCGGGAGAGCCATGCCGCCCCGCTGTCCTTTTCCAGGCGATCCTGAGGGGTGATTCTGCTGGCGCGGCAGGATGTCTGTTTGATATAAGGCCCGCTTTGCAATAAGGCCCGCACGGCCTTAGGAATTGATGATGACAAAAACTTCTACTGCCGAGAAATTGCTTCGTGCCAGTCCCCGATGGGGGTTGCTTTTTGCCCTGCCGGCGGTGGCCGGTGTTCTGGCGGGATGCCGCCTTAACCCCTCTCATCCCAAGGAGGTCGCTATGCCTGCCGATACCTGTATTACGGTTGTCAACAACACGCTCCACCCGGTAAACGATCTGCTCTTCGGGCAGTTCATGGAGAAGCCGGCTTGGAACAAGGAACTGGGTCCTGAAGCGGCCGTTCTGCCGGGGACGAACCGCCTCGATCCGCGCGTGGAAGACTTGCTGACGACGATGGATATCCCGATTGTCCGGTTCCCCGCCGGGACGGTGGTGGATTATCTCGACTGGCGTGACATGGTGACCGACGCGCATGGCAAGGGGGCGGGCCGTCCTGCCAGCATCGCGAAAAACAAGGCCGTGGCGACCCACGCGTTCGGCTATGACGAGTACTTCCAACTGGCGGAACGCCTGAAGTGGAAGACCATCCTGGTGGTGAACCTGTATGACGGCCTGCTGACGGACAAGACGATGGCGGAATCGGCACGGCATGCCGCGGGACTGATGGCCTACTGCATTGGCCGCACCTCAACGGTGCCCGAATCCTTGCGGGACTGGCCTGTCTTGCGCGCTGCCAACGGGCATCCAAAGCCCTACGCCGTGGAGTATGTCCAGATCGGCAATGAGGCCTGGTTTTTTGAAGAGGGGATGAAGGCCAAATATGGTGACGCATGGCTCAAGGTCTGGGCCGATGCTGTGGAGGCCTATATTGCCGCGCTCAAGCAGGTCAAGCCGGACATCAAGGTCATTGTCGACATCTACCCGCTCGCAGTCTCGGCGGAACTGCACCGCCGCAAGGCGGCCGTGGACCTCTACACCCTGCACCGTTACTATCCAATGGCGGTAACGGGGATGTTTACGATGGAGGGCAAGGAAGCGTCGGATGAGGTGGCAACACCTGCCGCGGTCTGGGGAACCTTGGTCCATAGCACTGAGACCAACACCGAGGGACAGGCCGAGTGGCAGGACAAAGCCTTTGAGCATGCCGCGAAACTGGGACTCCGGATGGCCATGACGGAATGGAATTTGAACGGTTGGTTTAAAAACCAGAAACGCTGGCCCGGGTTAGGAGCCTGCGGGCTGGGCGCATCGGTCATGCTCAATGCCCTGTTGCGGCGAGGCGATAGGGTTGAACTAGCCACCCAATCCATGCTGGTGGGATGCGCTTGGGGTATTGCCGGCATCCGCGTCGATCCCAAGTCCGGCAAGCCTCCGATGATTGTGCCGACGGCGGCAGCCACAACGCTCTACGGGCGCAACCACGGCGACCGGCGGCTTGAGGTGCGCGTTGATACGGAGCCGCCGAAATGGCAGGCCGGGGTCTGTTTCAGCAAGGAGCATCCGGGTTGCACTTCGGCCTCGGTGGTCGATGTGGTGGCCACGCGGGACCGGGACCGGCTCTATCTGCACATCGTTAATACAGACTACGGCAACCCGCACCGTCTGTCGGTGAAGCTGGAGGGGTTGTCGGCCTCTGGACGGACGTCTACCCTCAACCGCCTCCGGTTTCTGACGAAGGATGAGGTGAAGGCGAAGACGGATGGGCCATGGGCGATGTCCGAGACGGAACGCATTTCCTTCAAGGGGGTACAACTGGAAATTTCACTCCCCCCCCGCTCGGCCACCATCGCCGTGATTCCCCTGCGGAAAGTTGGAACTTGAACGCGCGGGCCTAAAATCATACCCTCAAACCCCATTCCGGCCAGACAGGCCGGCAATCAACAAAGGAGAGAACAGATGGCGATCAAAGTGGCCTTTATCGGAGCCGGTAGCATTGGATTCACACGCGGACTCGTCAGGGATCTCCTGACCGTGCCGGAATTCAAGGAGACGAAATTCACCTTCACGGACATCAATGCGCATAACCTGGACATGGTGACCCGGCTTTGCCAGAAGGATATCCGCGAAAACAAGCTGGGGGCCACAATCCAATCCAGCACCAACCGGCGCCAGGCGCTCGAAGGTGCCGATTATGTTGTCAGTTGCGTCCGGGTCGGCGGCCTGGAGGGCTTTGCGACCGATGTCGAGATTCCCCTCCAATACGGCATCGACCAGTGTGTGGGCGATACCCTTTGTGCCGGCGGCGTTATGTACGGGCAGCGCAATGTGGCTGCCATCCTCGATTTCTGCAAGGACATCCGGGAAGTGGGCCGGAAGAACGCGCTGTTCCTTAACTACGCCAATCCGAATGCCATGAACACATGGGCCGCCAATCACTACGGCAAGGTCAATACGATCGGGCTCTGCCACGGCGTTATGGGCGGGCATCACCAGATTGCCGAGGTCATCCAGGTTCTTATCAATGGCGACAAGCAGCCCGGTTCTTCCGGCTACAAACTGGTTCAGGCTAAGGAAGTCGACATCATCTGCGCGGGCATTAATCACCAGACCTGGTATATCCAGGTGCTCTACAAGGGCAAGGACTGGTGCTCCCGCCTGCTGGAAGGGTTTGAGAAGCACCCGGTCTTTTCGCAGACGGAGAAGGTGCGCATCGACATGCTCCGTCGCTTCGGCTACTACTCCACGGAAAGCAACGGGCATCTTTCTGAATATGTCCCGTGGTACCGGAAGCGCCACAAGGATATCGAGAAATGGATCTCCCTCTCCTCGTGGATCAACGGCGAAACAGGAGGGTACCTGCGCGTGTGCCGTGAAGGCCGCAAATGGTTCGACGCCGACTTCCCCCGTTGGATGAAGGAGGAAGTCTCCGGCAACCGGATCTGCCCTGAGAACCGCGGGCATGAACACGGCAGCTACATCATCGAGGGGCTGGAAACCGGGC
>CAYOQM010000188.1:0-824 GCA_964406065.1 uncultured Verrucomicrobiota bacterium | reverse complement strand
GGGCGGGTCTATCGGGGCCATTTCAACGTGGTCAACAACGGCGCGATCACCAACCTGCCGGACGACGCGATCGTGGAAGTGCCCGGCTACGTCGATAAGAATGGCGTGAATATTCCCAAGGTCGGTCCCTTGCCGCTCGGCTGCGCCGCGGTCTGCAACGTGTCCATTTCCGTGCAGCGCCTGGCGGTGGAGGCGGCGGTGCAGGGCGACGTGGCTCTGCTCAAGCAGGCCATGCTGATGGATCCCCTGACCGGGGCGGTCTGCGATCCTGTCGAGATCGACCAGATGACGGACGAGATGATGGTGGCCCAGGCGAAATGGCTGCCCCAGTACCGGGCGGCGATCCCGGAAGCGAGACACCGCCTCGCCCGGGCAAAGCGGGAGGGTGATTATCGCGGGGTCTGCAAGTGGAAAGGTATCCGGGGCAAGTCCACCCAGAAGAAAAGCTGGGCACGGGTCATCCTGACCAAGCTGGGCGTGAGCAACCTGAAGGCGTCTGTCAAGGATATCGGTAAGGCGGAATGTCCTCCCGAGAGCGAGTGTCGCGAGGACATTGAGGGCCGCGTGAGCGTGATGCCAGACGGGTTCATTGACATGCGCGGGGTACATGGCGGCCTCGACGGCGTGATCTACGCCGCGTTCAAGTATCAATCGGGCAAAGGGGGCAGGGGACAGCTGAGGTATGGCGCCGACGGGCCGGTTAAGGTCTGGGTCAACGGGCGCGAGGCCGACTGCCATCCCGAGGCCATCAATCCGGCTGTTCTTGGTGGATTCAAGGCGTCAGTGACCTGGAAACGAGGCTCCAACACCATCCAGTTCGCGCT
>CAYOQM010000187.1:1351-5566 GCA_964406065.1 uncultured Verrucomicrobiota bacterium | reverse complement strand
TATGTTTGATCTTATCCATGCTGTATCAGTCTTCGTAGTCCTAATCATAATCGTAATCTTAATCGTAATCTCTTGCCCCAGAGAGGATTATGATTAAGATTACGATTAAGATTAAGATTATGGGGAATGGGTCAATGCAGGGACACCCTTGACCCTTGGGCCCGCACACTTAATCGCCACCCTTGATCGGTTACCCTTCGTCGACCTGCTTAGTCGACTAAGCGGGTGGACTAAGTGTAGCCGACGAAGTGTGGGACTAAGGCGTAATCGACGAAGTGTGTAGGAAGAATGGGGGACAGCCCCGGGCGCGTTTCTTCGTAGCCGCGCCTGCTAAGGCGTGGATGCACACCACCGCTTAATCGTCCCCCCTAATCGTCGACAAAGGGAAACGAATAGGGGAGTCGATTAGGGTGAACGGCGGAATCATCCACCGCTATCGTCGCCGTTATCGTAAACCGGCCCGCGTCAAGATGCCGCCGAGACCCCTTCGACAGGCTCAGGATCAGGAGGCGGCTACTACAGCAGAGAGCGCAACGCTCATGTAGTAACCGGCCTCTGGCCGGTATTGGTCGCTATAGCGGGGGAATTGGAAGAATTTGAACATAAGCTCGCTAAGCCCACAAAGAATTGGTTTTCGTGCCGCCAACGGCGGCAGGAATCAATTTTCCCCTTTGTGAACTTCGTGAGCTTTTGTTCAAAACTCTTTTCCGTTGCAGAATGTGAGTCCTCCAGACAGCCCGAAGGCCGTGGGACGGGCGTCCCGCCCGTCTCCTTCTACAACCTGCAAGCGCCAATGTCCTGTCGGGAACCTCACCTGTAGCACCGGCCTGTGGCCGGCCTGCACCAAGATGCCGCCGACACCCCTTCGACTGCGCTCAGGGCAGGCGGCGGTGCTACAGCAGAGAGCGGCACTCCTCTCCTCAAACCCCTAATCGTCCCCCCTAATCGTCGACAAAGGGAAACGAATAGGGGAATCGATTAGGGTGAACGACGGAATCGTCCACCGCTATCGTCGCCGTTATCGTGATCCGGATTCTCTCCCGCTGGAGCCGGGACGCCCTCGTCCCGCTCTTTCTCTTTCCTAATCTTAATCCTAATCTTAATCATAATCCCCTCTGGGGCAATTGATTACGATTAAGATTAGGATTACGATTAGGAGGGTTCAGAGACATGTCTCTGCATTGACCCTAATCGTTTCCCTTAATCGTTCGCCTTAATCGTCCCCCCTAATCGTCGACAAAGGGAAACGAATAAGGGAGTCGATTAGGGGGGCGGAATCGTCCACCGCTATCGTCGCCGTTATCGTAAACCGGCCCGCGTCAAGATGCCGCCGAGACCCCTTCGACAGGCTCAGGATCAGGAGGCGGCTACTACAGCAGAGAGCGCAACGCTCATGTAGTAACCGGCCTCTGGCCGGTATTGGTCGCTATAGCGGGGGAATTGGAAGAGTTTGAAAAGCTCACGAAGCACACGAAGGGTGAAGTTGATTCCTGCCGCCGCATAGGGTTTCTCTGGGGGACTGCAGGGATCACTCCTCTCCCTCTTCCCCCGACAACAAAAAGGGCGCCATTTGCATGGCGCCCTTTTACAAACAACAGGTTGTGGTCTTCTCTATCAGCTCTTCACGAACCGACGGGCCAGATCCGACAAGTGCCCACGGAATGTCACCGCCAGCGAACCCAACACCGCCAGCATCATCCAAACCGTCTCAGGCTCGGGAACACCCTGCTCGGTGCCGTTCAATGTGAAGGAGTCAATTGCGACATATGAACCGAGTTCATTGATCCCATTAAACTCGGTGTAAATAAAAAAATAGGACCCGTAACTGTGGATGCCGTTAAGGAGCTCAACCGCTGCAAAATCATCAATACTAAGCTGGCCGGCGGGAGTTTGCCAATTCTCCCATTTTGCCTCAGTCCAGTCGATAGTCGTCGAACCTTGATCCGCGAATTCGGTCACTTCAGTTCGGAATTGACCCCAATATAACCATACAGTCGTACCAGCACCAAAAGAACTATCACCGAAGTCCACGGTCATGCTCTGGTAACCTGTAACGTAATGCTCAGGTTTAGTGTAGAAGTTCCAGCCTACCGCCATCTCCTGAAGGGTCGCATCACCAGTTACAAAATTATTAAGTCGAACGCCGGAAGTGCCAGGAGGGAACGTGAAACCCATCCCCTCCCCTTCTGAGCCATTGCCATAGTTGAACCCGTAACGCGTATCATCAACACCGACAAAATCCGCATTAAAAGGCCCCCACCACACTATATCGTTCCCCGCAGGAGGATCTTCTGGTGTTCGATTAACCGAAAAATCATCAAAAACCGTTGTCGTCGCCATCGACACGCCCACGCTGCTCAACCCGATCAAACCCACCACTAACCACTTCTTCATCGCATTCATTTTCTTCTTCCCCTCTGTTGTTTTGTTGTTAACCAAGACCACTTCACTATTCCTAAAACACTCAATTCTGTTTGTTATAATATCGCATACCGGGTGAATTGGCAAGTGAGAATTTCAGGAGAATTTCAGGAGGGCGCAGGTGTTTCTTTATTGATGTGTAGGCAATATAGCCTTAATATCTATAAATCATAAATGGTGATGATCTGTTATCGTATACATTAGGCGGTGTTGACCATGGCTAGAAATCGAAAATTCACTTATGTGGCCGAAAAGCTTAAGGTTCAGGTCGATGCTGGCGTGTATCCTGTTGGTGAACCGCTGCCGCCTGAGCATAAACTGGCAGAAGAGTATGGCGTCAACCGCCTGACCCTTCGCAAGGCGCTGGACGTGCTCAGCCGTGAACAGGTCGTGATCCGGCGGCCCCGATGCGGCACGTTTCCCAATCCGGTGGCGGTACGCCAGAAGATTGATGCGGTGATGTATGTGGGCGATACGAGCGCGCATTTCTACGATGGGTTCTACCAGACATTATGCGGTGAGGCTCAAAATCGCGGCCTCGCCATTCTCACGGTCAAGCCGGATGCCGATGACCCGGTGTGGTGTGAACAGTTCCGCGCGTTGGCCAGCCGCCACCAGCGGCTGATCTGCATGCAGACGTACTGGCCGCAGGTGAAGTCTTTCATCGGCGCCGGCATCCACGCCACGCGGGTCTCCGGGTTCCAAAGCGTGGGCGATCTCGCGGAGGACGAGCGGCCGGGCTATGTGGTCAGCACCGATCAGTACCGGGCCTTCAAACTGGCCGTCGAGTATCTCGTCAAGCTGGGTCACCGGAAGATTGGCCTGCTTGATCTCGCCTGGGCAAAGACCGACGATTCGTTGGTCGCCCACATCAGCCCGCGCCGGGATTCCGTGCTTGGCTACCGCGCGGCCTTGCAGGAGAATGGTTTGGGCGAGGAATGGGTCATGGGTATTCCCGACCGGTACGATGTCAAGGATCGGCAGGAGTTCGAGGAGCAATCCATTCGCCACCACTTTGACCTGTGGCCGACGATGCCGACGGCGATCCTGAGCACGAGTGATTTCCGTGTCGTGCCGCTGTTGCGCGTCTTGCGCGAACGGGGGTTGCGCGTGCCGGAGGATATGAGCGTGGTGGGGATGGGCAACACGCCGTGGACACTGGCTGTCGATCCGCCGCTGACCAGTGTGTGCCTGGGCGAGAAGGAGCTGGCGAGTCTGGCGTTGATGTTGAACGCCGAACGCGAACCGGAAACTGCCCGCGTGGTGCGCGTGGATCCGGAACTGGTCGTCAGGAAGTCGACTGCGGCAATTGTGTAGTCGCAGCGCCATACCCTTAATCGTCCCCCCTAATCGCCCCCCCCTAATCGTCGACAAAGGGAAACGAATAGGGGAGTCGATTAGGGTGAACGGCGGAATCGTCCACCGCTATCGTCGCCGTTCTCGTGATCCGATTCTTCCTGTAGCCGCGCCTGGTAAGGCGTGGATGTGCACCACCGCTTATCAGCGGCGGCTACAAAGAGCGAAGCCCCTGTAGTAACCGGCCTCTGGCCGGTAGGGGCGGCAGGATGCCGCCGAGACGGCGGCTACCTCTTATTCTGGATTCTGAATTCTGAATTCTGGATTCCTCCCTCTAGCACCGGCCTCTGGCTGGTAACCTTAGCCGTCTTTCGCAGTAGCAATATCGTGCTGGACGATTTTCCGGATAATTGTGTAGCATGAGCGTCATGAATAACTTTCGCGATGTGGTTTTGACGCAGAAATCGGAACTGGAGGATCAACTCCGTCGGTCTTATG
>CAYOQM010000187.1:0-1341 GCA_964406065.1 uncultured Verrucomicrobiota bacterium | reverse complement strand
CTCTAATACGCGTCATCATCGGTCCCCGGCGCGCAGGGAAATCGACTCTCGCCAACCATCTGCTCCAGAAACTGGGCGGAGGGGGCTACGCCAATTTTGACGATGAACGCTTGGCCGACCTCTCCGATGCGGACGCACTCATCGCCGCCATCGACGGGGTCTATGGGCACCCCACCCACATCCTCTTCGACGAAATCCAGAACTTCCAGGGATGGGAACTCCTGGTCAACCGACTTCAACGCGCCGGACGCCGCCTGCTACTCACCGGAAGCAATGCCAATTTGCTGGGAAGCGAATTGGCCACGCACCTCACCGGCCGGCACCAGTCCGTCGTGCTGCTTCCGTTCTCCTTTGCCGAAATGTTGAAATCGATGGGCCGGGAAAGCACTGCGGCGGAAACGGCGGCGCTGTTCGATCGGTACGTCATGGAGGGCGGCTATCCCGAACCCCTGCTGCGAGGAGCGAACCGCACGGACTATCTCCGCGATCTTGTTCGCGCCACGTTGCTGAAGGATGTCGTGCGACGGCATCGGATCCGGGCAAGCGCCGGGTTGGAGGATGTGGCACACTACTTCTTCTCGAACACGGCCAAGGAATTCTCGTTCCGCACCGTCGCGGCTGTGGCGCGGGTGACGAGTCCGACGACTGCCGAGAAATACACGCGCCTGTTGTGCGAGGCCTTCCTTCTGTTTACGTTGAACCGGTTCACGTTCAAGGCGCGCGAACGCGCAACGGCGAACAAGAAGGCGTACGCCATCGATCCGGCCCTGGCCGTGTGCCTGGGAACCCGCCCAGGCCAGGATTTGGGCCGTCTGGCTGAAAATGTCGTGGCCATTGCCCTGTGGCGGCGGCAACTCGCCGGCGACATCGAACTGGCCTTCTGGAAGAACAAGGAACACGAAGAGGTGGATTTTGTGATCCGGGAGCGCGGCCGCGTCTCCAGTCTCATCCAAGTGTGCTGGGATTTGACCGATCCGCACACCCGCACCCGCGAATTCCGGGCTCTGACAAAAGCTGGCTCCGAATTGCGCTGCGATGAACTCCTGTGCCTCACCCGCGGACCGGCTGCCGATGAGGATTTCACCTGGGCCGGCCGCACCGTCCACATCCGGGTGGTCCCGATCGAACAGTGGCTGGCGCAGGCGTAGACAGTTGGCCGGTATGGGCGACATAGCGAGTAATGTTTCACGCGGAAGGCGCGAAGAACGCGAAGGAAGAATTCCACCACCCGCTGCGCTTGAGACTCGGAGACACGGAGAGGCCCCTTCGACAGGCTCAGGGCAGGTCGGAAGGGGAGAAGAGAATGTGGCGGCATTTGTAATTCCGGAGTACCAGAATTAA
>CAYOQM010000186.1:671-5603 GCA_964406065.1 uncultured Verrucomicrobiota bacterium | reverse complement strand
ATGTGCATACGGGACCGGGGTTTTCATGAGTGAAAAACAGTGGTTTGTCTTGCATACGTTGACCGGCCAGGAGGCGAAGGTCAAGGAGAGCATTGAACGGCGCCTGGACAAGGAAGAGATGCGGGACTATGTCGAAAAAGTCTTGATTCCGACCGAAAAAGTCTCCGAGACAAAAAAAGGGGTAAAGAGCGTCATCACGCGTAAGTTCTTCCCGGGCTACGTGCTCGTGAATATGCAGCTTTACGGCGATGAGCGCAAAGTGGTCGAAAAAGTTTGGTATTTCATCCGCGAGACGCCCGGGGTGATCGGATTTGTGGGCGGTGAGCGGCCGGCCCCTCTTCGGCCTGATGAAGTGGAACGTCTTCTGTTTCAGGTGGAAGAGAAGAAAGAAAAGGTCAAGCCGAAGGTGATGTATCAGGTCGCGGACGCGGTCAAGATCATGGACGGCCCTTTTATGAATTTCACCGGTCCCGTGGTTGAAGTCGATGCAGACCGCGGTAAGTTGTGGGTTGAGGTGACCATTTTCGGTCGCGCGACCCGAGTGGAACTGGAGTACTGGCAGGTGGAACGGCAGTAGCCTACGCGATGGCGGCGTGACCGCAGTCGACGAGGCAGGGGAGAGATATGGCAAAGAAAGTAACAGGAAAAATAAAGCTGCAGATTCCCGCCGGGCAGGCGAATCCGGCGCCCCCCGTGGGGCCGGCGCTAGGCCAGCACGGTGTGAATATCATGCAGTTCTGCAAAGAATTCAATGCGGGAACGCAGAGCATGGCGGGTCTGGTGATTCCCGTGGTTATCACGGTGTATCAGGACCGCTCGTTCACGTTCATTACCAAGAGCCCGCCTGCCTCCTCGCTGCTGAAGAGGGAAGCGGGTCTGGCCAAGGGATCCGCTCAGCCGAATCGCGACAAGGTCGGCAAGGTGACGCCCCAGCAGGTGCTCGCGATAGCGCGCCTGAAAATGAATGATTTGAATGCAACCGATGAAAACCACGCCGCCCGCATGATCGAGGGAACGGCGCGCAGCATGGGAATCGAGGTGGTTCGTTAACCATGGCAACACACGGAAAAAAATACAACAAGGTGAAGTCCGCGACCGAAGCCAAGATCTATGACATGGCCGAGGCGATTCGGTTCCTGAAGGCGAACAAAGTGGCGAAGTTTGATGAGACCGCCGAACTGGCAATTCGTCTGGGCGTGGACACCAAGAAGACGGATCAGACCGTGCGCGGAACCGTGGGGCTTCCTCATGGCTCAGGAAAAGTGGTTCGCGTGGTAGTGTTCGCCGCCGGAGCCGCCGCCGATGCGGCCCGTGCTGCGGGCGCCGAAGTGGTTGGCAACGAGGATTTGATCGAGAAGGTCAAGGGCGGTTGGACGGATTTTGATGTCGCGATTGCGACCCCGGATGCCATGAAGGAAGTTCGAAAGCTTGGTAAAGTTCTCGGTCCGCGCGGCTTGATGCCGAATCCGAAGACCGGAACGGTTACCGACGATACGGCCACGGCCGTACGGGACAGCAAGGCCGGACGTGTGGAATACCGCATGGACCGCAACGGCAATGTTCAGGTGCCCTTCGGCAAGCTCTCGTTCGAAGAGCCCAAGCTTCTGGAGAATGTCAACGCCGTGATTGCAGCAATACGGGCAGCGCGCCCGGCTGCGGCCAAGGGCATTTTTATTAAACGCTGCACGTTCAGCTCCACTATGGGGGTTGGTCTCCGTGTGGATGTGCGCGACTAACAAAAGGGCTGGGTGCAATGAGACCGGAAAAACAAGCAATATTTGAGGAAATCAACTCCCAGATCAGCGGATCCTCCTTCGTGATCGTGGCCGAGTACCGCGGCCTGAAGGTGGAGCAATTCTCCGATCTGAGGCGTCAACTCCACAAGGTCGGAGCGAAGATTCAAGTGGTGAAGAACAGGTTTCTTCGCGTAATGACGCGGGACAAGGGTTGGTCGGGATTGGAGTCCTCGCTGAAGGGGCAGTCCGCCATCGTGACCGGAGTGGATGTGGTCAAGGCAGCCAAGACCATCAAGCTGTTTAACAAAGCGAACGGGTTGCCTCTCGTCAAGTCGGGGGTTATGGGCAACATGATCCTCACGTCTGCGCAGATTGGTGCGCTGGCTGAATTGCCGCCCCGCGAAGTGCTGTTGGGTCAGGTGGTGGGTACTGTGGCGGCTCCTCTGTCGCGCCTGGTCGGCGTGATGAAGCAGAAGGTGACAACCATTGTGCAGGTGATCAAGGCAATCGAGGACAAGAAGAACGCAGCGTAATCACGTTTAAGTTAGAGCTAAGAAAAGGGAGAATACCATGTCAGAGGAAATCAAGTTGGAAGGTAAGTTGGAAGAGATCGTCAAGGCCGTTGAGAGCATGACCGTGCTCGAGCTCTCGCAGTTGGTGAAGGGGTTGGAGCAGCGTCTAGGTGTTTCAGCGTCGGCTCCGATGGCGATGATGGCAGCGGTTCCGGCTGGCGGCGCTCCGGCTGAAGCAGCGGCTGAAAAGACCGAATTCAATGTCGTGCTGACGGGCGCAGGCAGTAACAAGATCGGTGTGATTAAGGAAATCCGCAGCATTACCGGACTCGGGCTGAAGGAATCCAAGGATCTGGTTGAGGGAGCGCCTAAGACCGTCAAGGAAAGCGTTTCCAAGGACGAAGCCGCCAAGATTAAAGAGGTCTTGGAGAAGGCTGGCGCGACCGTCGAAGTCAAGTAAGAGGGCCCCGTTTTGGGGTGACTTTCTCTCTTACGACGGGCGGTCATGCGATCGCGGTGTTGATGTCCTTGCAAACCCGTTGCAACAGGTGCTGGAATGGTTGATAGAACAAACTTCGGAAAACTGGTTGAGGTAATCGAGCCGCCGAATCTAATTGAGATTCAGACGGCGTCCTATAAGGATTTCCTGCAACTTGAAGTAACGCCTGGCAGTCGCCAGAATATGGGGCTTCAGGCGGTATTTAAGGAAGTCTTTCCCATCGAAAGCTATGATGGGCGTTACATCCTTGATTTTGTGAAGTATGAGTTCACGCTTCCCAAGCTGGATCCGTACGAGTTTCTCCGGGAAGGGCAGACTTATGCCGGCACTCTGCATGTGACATTCCGCCTCAAGGATGGTGATGAGGTGCGTGAGGAGACTGTGTACATGGGCGAAATACCGCTTATGACGCCGCAGGGCTCCTTTGTTATCAATGGCGCAGAGCGCGTGATAGTCAGCCAGTTGCACCGGTCCCCCGGCATCTGCTTCGAACAGTCGGTTCATTCCAGCGGCAATATGCTGTATTCCTTCCGGATCATTCCTGACCGGGGTTCCTGGGTTGAAGTGCAGTTTGACGCCTCGGATCTGTTGTGGATCTATATGGATCGTCGTCATCGTCGCCGGAAATTCCTGGCGACGACCTTTCTGCGAGCCTTGGGATACGGCTCGGATGATGATCTTCTGGGGCTTTTCTATACTTCCCGCAAGCTGAAGGTTTCCGAATCAGTCAGTGCTGACAAGATGGCGACGCTCGTCTTCAAGGACGATGTTATCGACGTGGATTCACAAACCGTGCTGGCACGACGCTATGAGCCGCTCTCCGAAAACGTGATGTCCCAGATGAAGGCGGCGGGGTTCAAGGATGTGGAGATTGTGGATGTGTCGTGGGATTCCGGCGTGATGCTTAAGAGCATCAAGGAAGATCCAACCCATTCCATGGATGATGCCTTGAAGGATATCTACCTGCGTCTGCGGCCAGGTGACCCGGCGACAGTATCGAATGCACGCCAGCTGCTTAAGCGCCTGTTCTTTGATGTTCGGCGCTATGATCTTGGCCGTGTCGGACGCTACAAGATCAACCAGAAGCTGGACGGGGAAATCAAGGATGCCGCCACGCTAATCAGTGTCATCATGGGGCGGAAGGAAGCCAAGGAAAAGGAAGCCTTCATCACGGTGACTGAGGAGGAACGCCTCCGCACGTTGAGTCCCGACGGGAGCGACCTGATTGCTGCTGTTCGTTATCTTATCAGCATTCGCGGTGGCCAGGGCATGGTGGATGATATTGATCACCTTGGAAGTCGGCGCTTGCGTACAATCGGGGAATTGATTGAGAACCAGTGCCGGGTGGGTTTGGCCCGCGCCGAGCGTCTTGTCCGCGAGAGGATGACGCTATTCGATCCCAACACAGGCACCTTGACGCCTCAGCGTCTGGTCAATCCCAAGACGCTGTCGGCGGTGGTCAAGGACTTTTTTGGTCGCAGCCAGCTGAGCCAGTTCATGGATCAGACGAATCCGCTGTCCGAGTTGGCCCACAAGCGCCGTTTGAGCGCCCTGGGTCCGGGCGGGCTGAGTCGCGAGCGTGCCGGGTTCGAGGTTCGAGACGTTCACAGCAGTCACTATGGCCGTATCTGTCCTATTGAGACGCCGGAAGGGCCGAACATCGGCTTGATTTCCTCGCTGGGTATTTATGCGCGGATCAACCAGTACGGGTTTATCGAGACCCCGTATCGCAAGGTGAGTAACGGGGTTGTGTCCGACGAGGTGGAGTATCTGAGTGCCGATCGCGAGGAGAAGTTTGTCATCGCACAGGCGAATACCCCTTTGGATGCCAGGAGTCGCATGTCGCGTGAGGCGATTGCGGTGCGGCATCGCGGCGAATTCCTTGAAGTCCCGAAGGAAAAAGTGGACTACATGGACGTTTCGCCAAAGCAGGTGGTGTCTGTAGCCGCGGGGTTGATTCCGTTTCTGGAGCACGACGACGCCAACCGCGCGCTCATGGGGTCGAACATGATGCGTCAGGCGGTACCGCTTCTTGAAGCCGAGCGTCCCTTTGTTGCAACCGGACTGGAAGGGCGCATCGCCCGGGATTCGGGAGTGTTGGTGTTGGCGACTGAGTCCGGCGTGGTCAACTATGTGTCCGCCGAGAAAGTGACGACCAACTCCCCAGTAGTGGCGGGCGGCCGAG
>CAYOQM010000186.1:0-661 GCA_964406065.1 uncultured Verrucomicrobiota bacterium | reverse complement strand
GAGAAAGTGATTATTGTCAACGACAAGGGTGGCAAGAAGAAGGATTCCTAGCGCATTTACAAGCTGAACAAGTTCATGCGTTCCAATGCGGGAACCTGCGTCAACCAGAAGCCTGTGGTCAAGGTCGGCCAGAAGATCAAGATGGGCGATGTTCTGGCGGATGGACCGGCGACATCCAACGGCGAACTGGCGATCGGGCGGAATATCCTTGTTGCCTTTATGCCGTGGTGCGGATGTAACTTTGAAGATGCCATCCTGATCAGTGAACGTGTTGTCCGGGACGATGTCTTTACCTCGGTTCATATTCAGGAGTTTGAGGCGGGAGCCCGTGATACCAAGCTGGGACCTGAGGAAATCACCCGCGACATTCCCAATGTTGGCGAGGAAGCGTTGCGAAATCTCGGCCCTGATGGAGTGATCCGGGTAGGTGCTGAAGTCAAGCCTGACGACATCCTGGTCGGAAAGATCACGCCGAAGAGTGAGACGGAACTGGCTCCTGAAGAGCGGTTGCTCCGTGCGATTTTCGGCGAAAAGGCAGCGGATGTGCGAGATACTTCGCTTACCGTTCCGAGCGGAACATACGGCATTGTGATGGATGTGAAGGTGTCGGCGCACAAGGACATTGCCCGGGAAAAAATGACGCCGGCGGAGCGCAAGCGGC
>CAYOQM010000185.1:0-5615 GCA_964406065.1 uncultured Verrucomicrobiota bacterium | reverse complement strand
AGCCGCGAGGTCTGGAACTCGAAGCGGTCATAAAGGCCGTATTCCCAGCGCTTGTTCGGCGCGTAGGCCAGATCGGAAATCAGGAGGCTGCTTTCCTCCACGCGATAGCGGTGTTCAATCCCGGCACGCCAGTCATCCCGCTTGGCAACAAACCGGGTGTTGAAGATGCTGATCTGGCTGGCATACAGATCGTATTCACCATCCATATAGAAATGACAGGTGTCCGACGGATGGAACTCGCCGTCCCATCCCACATTGGAGAACGGTTCATCCTTGTTGGCCTCCTCGAAGCTGTAGGTAGTGAAGACGTCGAGATCGATCACATCCACCACCTGCTTGTCGCGCTTGGTCTGGAAGCGGTTCCGGACGCCGAACTTGACATCGCTGCGGCGGTCCAGCGCATCGATCTCGTCGAACTGGTAAATCGAGGAAGGCCGGAGGTTGGGCTCGGGCACAAAGGTATAATCGGCGTAGGGCTCAACCACATGGCGCCAGCCGGTCCCGAATAAGTTTTCCTCGTTATCCAGGACCTTGAAGGCCCGGAAGGAGGTCTCAAAACCCAGGTTCAGCAGGGAGCGCACATCGCTGCCCAGGGTGGTGGCCACACCGGAGACATTGGTTGATGAGCGTGAGGAGACCACCGTGTTGGAAGTCCCGCTCACCAGATTGGTGGTCAGGATGGTAACCAACTGGGTCACGGTGCTGTAGCGAACTGTATCGGAATAGAAGGTCTCCCGGACACCAGCACGGGGGATGACGTTCAGGAACCCGAAGTGACGCGTGGGATAATAGAGCTCATGACTGGTATCGAAGCGGGCGGAAGTGTAGTCCTCATCCCCTGAGCCTGCCACATGCGATTTCTGGAGGTATGACGCGGAATTCTGACTTTCGTAGTAGAATGGCGAATCGCCGATCTGGACGCGCGGAACATCGAAGGCCAGTTCGGGCAGCCGGTCGACGGATTCAAAAAAGTCGTTCAGGCGGCTGTAGGCGGAGAGGCTGAGGGAGTAGTTGTCGCCGCGGTGTATCAACATGGCGTAGTTCTGGGGCTGGAAACTGTAACGGTATTCGCGTTCGAAGAAATCAGCCAGCACGTACTTGTCGCTCAGGTAGGTGCCATCCACGATGAAGTAGTCGCGAGGGCTGAGGGTTTCCAGATGATCGAAGCTCAGACGGTAGCGCTGGGAATCGAGCAAGGCGTCGTGGTTCCCGTTGTCGAAATCCTTCTGCACCCCCTGGTCGTCCATGGCATATCCGTAGAGGCGCCCCTTGGACGCCCCGTTCGTCGAGATCCAGCCGATTTCCTGTCCGATGGCGGGCCCGCGTTCGGTCCGGTAGTCGAGGTGGGTGATGCCGCGCAGTGTCGGGGTCATCCAATACTTCGTAGAGGTGAGCAGGAACGCGCCCATGCGGCCGCGATATCCGGCCATAACGGTGGTGCCGACCGACCGGTCGTTGAGGGCGCAGTACCAATAGGGAAGGTAGAACATGGGAATGCCGCCGAACCGGATCACCATGTGGCGGGCGACAAAGTGGTCGTCGGGATAGATGCGCATCCGCTTGGCGGTCATGGAATAGTGGTAATGGCCTGGCTCGTTGGTGCAGGAGGTGAACTCGGTTCCCTTCAGGACAAAGTAGTCATTGGTCTTATTGGCTTCACGGGCGGAAACATGGAACGGTTCAAAGGTGGCCCTGAAGACGTCGGTCTGCCACGACCCGTCCTTGAGATTGTAGGCGAACGAGGTTCCGCGCCAGACCAGGTTGGACTTGGTGAAGACCACGTTCCCGCTGGCGACGGCGGTATCGGTGAGTTTATCGAAAATAATGCGGTCGGCGGTCAGGGTCTCGGTTCCGCGGGTGACGGTCACCCCGCCGGACGCGATGACCTTCTTGCCGCCCTGCTCGAAATCCATGTTGGGCGCCTTGACATCCACAGGGATGACCGACGTGGACGAAAAGGTATTCATCATCCCGAAGGGATTGGGGGCCGCCCCCGCCGAGGCCGCCATGATCAACACTACTGCCGCCACGCGTAAGTTTTTTATCATGGATATTCTCCCGGTCGCTCGAAAAGTTGCGTGAAACCATACACCATCCCCCCCGCACAAAGCCAGCCCGAAGAAACACCACCCGTGACACCACGGTAAGACTGAAAAAACAATTGCCTGCACATCCTGTTTAGGACATTATGTTCCTCAGGCAATGCAACCGGAGAGCAACTCCGGGGCAGAAGCGGTAGTAATGTGACAGACATCAGGAGGGTTAATGAAGAAACTGGTACTGTGTTTGGCGATTAGCGGGATGTTGCTCGGCTCCGCCGGCTCCACCCTGGCGGTCAATGAACAGCGCGGCGGACTGATGGGCTTCATCGCAGGCTGTTGTTTCGGCATCCGCGCCGGGGCGGCCTACAATGACGGCAAGGAAATCCACTGGCGTGAATGGGTGATGCTGATTCCGTACGTCAACATTGTCTTTGCCATCTGGAACGGCATTGATGGTGCGAACGGCATGCAGACATCCGACTACGTCAAGAAATATGGCGCCGCGTTCTATTGAGACGCGCTGCTGTTTGACGAAAAGGATTCCGGGGGTGATCTCCGGAATCCTTTTTTTTCCGCTATTGCTGGCGGCGGCGGAATCCGATCTCGCCCGGCAACTCTACGACGAAGGGAATTGGCCGGCCTGCGAGCTGGAATGCCGCCGCATCCTGGACTCCTCGCCAACCCATGAGCCTGCACTCCTGATGTTTTCATCAGCCGCGCTCCGCCGTTCCGGCGCGGATATCGAAAGCAGGCTACCCCTCCTGCTTACCCTTGCCAATCAGGGTCTGTCACCTGAAGTGCGAGCCTCCGCCGCGACCGACGCCGCCTGGATCCTATACTCACGCAGGCGTATCCCCGAGTCATGGGAACTGGCCCGGCAGGCCTTCCTGACCACAACGGAAACGCCCACATTCCTCTCCTCAGGCTCCCTGCTGATCCGCATCCTGGATGCCCGAGGCACTTCGATAACCCCCGCACCCGCCCTGATGCTGCAACTGGAATCCTGCCGCCCGATCCTTGCCGCACAGGCTCCTCCCGTATTCATTCAAACTCAGCACCGGAACCGATCAGACATTCTCTCCAAGCCAGGCCAATGGATTGTCGCGTTCTACCGGTGGGCCATCCGCCCCGCCATCGGAACACGCTGCTCCCTCAACCCCCATTGCTCGGAGTATTTCCTTCAGGCCAGCCTCAAGCACAAACTTCTGGCCATTCCCATGATCGCCGACCGGCTGGTACGGGAACCCGGCGTCGTCAGCAGCCGCAGGAATGCCGTTTACGAGAAAGGACAACTCAAGGTTCCGGATCCCCTCCAGGACCATGACTTCTGGATGACATCAAGACCATGAATGCACGATCTCTGTTAACTATTGTATTCGGCCTCACAACGGCAACGATCCCCGTGCCGGAATCGTCAGCCACTGACCTCCTCCCCGCGACATTGCCATTGGCTGAAACATTAAGCCATGATGGACAGCACGCCGCGGCGGCGCTTGAATTCCGCCGTTCGGCACTTGCCGCCACGTCGGAAACCGCTCGCGCATCATCCTACTGGTCAGCGGCTTACGAATACGGAAAGGCGGGAGAGCCGGCCCTGGCCGAAAAAATGCTGAATCTGGCGGAGAACAGCAATCCGCTGCTGGCGGCCGAAGCCCTGCTCCTTCGCGGCGAAATCGCCGCGGCGGGAGGCGCCTGGCCTGAAGCCGAGTTCTACTATCAGGGACTGACACAAGGCACAACCCAGCCCGTCAGGCGTCTCGCTAGCCGCCAACTGGCGGTCACACGGCTCCGGCAACATAACCCTGAAGGCGCAAGAGAAGCGCTCTCCCTATCAGGTAGTGACGAGGCTCCAGCACTTCAATCGCTGGACAGCTACCGCAGGGGGTCCGACAAGAGTCCCCGGATAGGCGGTCTGCTAGGCTTGATTCCCGGCCTCGGTTACGCCTATTCCGGCGAATACGCCAACGCAACCCGATCCCTTATTCTCAACGGCATTTTCCTTTTCGGCGTTGTCAAAACCGCCAGGGATGACGAATGGGGCGCCTGCACCGCCATCAGTTTTTTCGAACTCACCTGGTATTCCGGCAGCATCTACGGCGGGGTGGACGCCGCCCACCGCTATAACCAGACCCGGCTGAGCCGCTGCTGTGACGACATTGTCGGCAAGGGCCGGATGGAGCCCGACTATACACGGTTACCGATTCTCACTTTGCAGTATCAATTCTGACATCATTTCAAAAGGAGATGAACCCTATGAACCTTCCCCTGATCCTTGCTCTTTCCCTGTGTGTCATGCTAACGTCCGCCACCATGAGCCCTGCTGTAACACTGGTTGACCAACTGCTGGCCGGATACGAAAAAATCCAGTCGCTCTCCTGCGAGGTGAGGCGTGATGCCGAGTCCCGGGAAACCAAGGTCAAAGCCCTGAGCCGGGTCTACTTCGAGCGACCGGACAAACTGCATGTTGAAAATGTCACCCCGCTTCCTCGCCGGATCGTCGCGGATGGAACCAATTTCTTCAGCTATGTTCAGGGCGATCCCAAGGGATATTCCCGCCCCGTCAGCAAACTTGAGGGCGATATGCTTATCTCCCTTAGAAAGGTGCCGGGCACCGCCATGGATCATCTTCTCCACCTCCGCAACTTGGCTGAAACCAACCTCCCCGCCACGGCAACCTTCCCGGTCCGCAAGGGATACGACACCGGCAAAATGTTCGCCGTTCTTTCACTCGATACCTCAAACCGGCTGACGAGGATTGAATTCTTTACCACCGCTGAACTCAAACAGAAGACGGCCGAGGCCAACTATGGCAACTTCATTGAGGCCATACCCGGCGTCTGGCTGTCCGCCTTGCACCAGACCGCTATCTGGATGGGCGGCATGGAGAATCACGAAACCAGCCGGTTCGACCATCTGCAGGTCAACCAACCCATCGCCAGGGATCTTTTCAACGCCTCCCTTTTCTTCAAGAAAATTGATTTCGTCTCAAGTTTCGAGGAAATGTACCCCTGAGATCACGGCGGCTCACATCCGCCTGGAAACGCCCGCAGGATGCTTCCGCAAGTCCCTGACAAGAAGACTCGGCTGTGCCTCCAAGTTCGCAGAAGGCGCGGCAAAGATTTTTAAAGACAAAAAAAGTCCAGTTTTGTATAAGACCGCCACAACAGGAGGGATCCCATGGATGTCGTCAGCTTGAGCCGGTTGCAGTTTGCATTGACCTGCGCGTTTCATTTCATATTCGTCCCGCTAACCCTGGGACTGTCCGTATTGGTAGCCGCCATGGAGGTGCGCTATGCCAGAACGGGCAACGAGCTGTACCTGCGGATGGCAAAGTTCTGGGGCAAACTGTTCCTGATCAACTTCGCACTGGGCGTCGTGACCGGCATCACCATGGAGTTCCAGTTCGGCATGAACTGGGCGGAGTATTCCCGTTACGTGGGCGACATCTTCGGCGCGCCGCTCGCCATCGAGGCCACCACCTCCTTCTTCCTCGAATCGGTCTTCATCGGAGTCTGGATCTTCGGGTGGAACAAGATCTCAAAGAAGGCTCATGCCGCCGCCATCTGCCTGGTG
>CAYOQM010000184.1:2623-5619 GCA_964406065.1 uncultured Verrucomicrobiota bacterium | reverse complement strand
GTGCTTTCAGACCACAACATGCCGGGGTTCAGTTCCACGGTTGCCCTTGAAATGGTGCGGGCGGTGAACAACGATATTCCGTTCATCATTGTTTCGGGGAGTATTGGTGAAGATGTGGCAGTGTCCGCCATGAGGGCGGGGGCACAGGATTATTTGATGAAGGACAACCTGGTTCGTCTGGTGGCGGCCGTTGCCCGGGAACTGAAAGACGCCGAACACCGTCGCCGGCAGCGGGAGGCGGAACACGCCCTGGTAATCCGCGAGGAGGAAATGCGTATTGCCCGTGACGTTCAGCAACTTTTATTCCCCTCCACCACACCGGTGGTTGCGGGGTACGATATCGCGGGGGCGACCTGTCCTGCTGAGGCCACCGGCGGCGATTACTTCGACTTTATAGTTGGCGCACAGGGGGAATTGTTCATCGTGGTGGGGGATGTGACGGGCCACGGACTGGGACCCGCCCTGCTGATGACGGATGTCAGGGCTTATCTCAGGGCACTGATCCTGTCGAATCACCGTCTCGAAAATATCATGGTTCAAGCTCGGCATCTGCTCCTTGAGGATCTCGGGTGTGATCGTTTCATCACGCTTCTTTTTGCCAAATTGGTTAATCCCTCCGGGGAGTTGACCTATATCAATGCCGGGCATCCCGCAGGATATATTCTGGCTCCGGACGGGCGTATCCGGGTTGAACTCAACGCCCACGCGTCCGCGCTGGGGATCGATGGCGAGAGAGGAGTGTTGTCGCCCGAAGAGGTTCCTCTTGTGAAAGGGGATCTCGTGTTATTTCTGACCGATGGAATTCTGGAGGCCGCCTCTGCCTCCGGCTCGGAATTCGGGATTCCGCGGGTGTTGGACATTGTTCAGCGTGAACGAGCTCGTCCGGCAGCGGAGATCATTCGTATTCTATTTGAAGAGGTCAGGAACGTCACGGCGCCGGACGGTCTTCAGGATGATATCACTACGGTCATCATCAAGTATCTCGATTGAGATCAGAATGGGGCGAAAATCTGACCGATCCCCTCCCAGGCCTGTCCTGCCGTCCATCTGGAGTGAGCCTTTACAGAACTGCGCCCTTTGAAGAAGGGGCAATCACCTCGTAAAGGCGCATGCTTTTGGGGTCATACCAGTAGTTCCGGTCGCGTGACATGGAGAATTTTCCCTTCAGGGAGTTATCCACCCGGCCAAGTGCGACTTCCTTCTCCCGGGCCAGACGTGACAGGACAGTAAGATCTTCAAAGGTGGTTTGCTTGGCTGCGGCCAGGGAGGCAAATTGGCGGGCCTCCTTTTCGGATTTCAAAGTCTTTGGCGGGGTTGTCGCCGTTTTAGTTGCATTGGTGGATTGATCCGGGAATTCCGTGATGGTCATGGTCTTGGCGTCATACTGATAGCGGTGATCGCGCTGGATGCCGAAAGTTTTAGATAATTCGCGGTCGAGGTTGTCCAGGTCGCGTCGTTTCTCGTCAACCAGAAGGAGAATGACCTGCCGTTCCTCGGCCAGTATGCGTTTGACGCCGAATAATTGCAGTAGTTCCTTTTCCGCGTCCTTGTCGGATATCGCGAGATGGAGCCGTTTGACGGTATTGGTTCCAGCGGGATTGGAGGCTGAAGCCGTCTCCTTGCTGCCAAACCAATCCCTGATTCCCGCCACTCCGGAGAGCGGGGTAAGAAGCGATGCGATAAACAGTCCTGCAATCAGTCGTTTCATCATGGTAGGTCTCCCAATTAAGAAGGGGACCCATCGTAGGATGGATCCCCCCGCTTGTCACTTCACAACCCTGAAGATCAGGGAAGCGTTGTCGGATCAATCGACAAGGCATTGCTGACATCGATGTTGTTGCCGGTGTATTCCGATCCGTATGCCGGCGGAACAATCCCGTCCCAGTAGTTGTACTGGGCCGAGAACGAACCGGGGCCCGAACGCTCCAGGTCGTAGTCGCCGTTGCCGGACATGACGTTGTAACCCTCGCTACCCAGGACGCCGCCACCGAAATCATAACGGCGGTTGCCGGATCCGGAGGCCGCGCTGGTTTTCACGTCAAAGCCGTCATCGCCGTTGTCGCGAAGCACGTTGTATTCGGCGAACAGTTTCAGGCGCTGCCCGGCCGTGGCGTGCAGGTTCAGGCCGTCTTTCGAATTGTTGTTCAGCACATTGCCGCGCATGTCGACATCGGCATTCCTTGAGGCCGACACGAGGGTCTTGATGCCTGACTTCCCGTTGTCGCTGGCGGTGTTGTCGTCGAGGTCGATCCAGACATTGTCATTGTCGCTGGTGGCTTCCAGACGGACGCCATTTCCATCGTTGCCGCTGAAGGTGTTGTTTTCGAGCTCGGCATCGAGGCTGTCATACGAGTGGAGCAGGGCAGTCAAACCGGTCTGGTCGTTGCCGGTCGCCGTGACATTTGCCACATTTACGAGCACGCTTCCCGTGGTGCTGTCGGAGACGATCTGGACCCCCGAGTCACCATTATTGTTGGCATTGATGTCGCCCGAGGGAAGCAACGGGATGATGTCCATGCCCAGCAGGTCAAATCCGCCGCCGTGGTCGCTCATGTCCTGGATGGCCGTGTCGGAAAGCCAGACATGGCTGCCGCCGCTATAGCTGTCGGTTTCCATGTAGATGCCATCGTTCCCGTTGTTGTTTGCGTCGATCCCTGTGAGCGCTGCCATGATTGAGCCTTCGCCGCCGAGCCAGGCATTGATGCCTGCTCCTTCGTTTTCGCTGGCTTGCACGCCTCCCAGGACAAGATAGGAGGAGGACGGCGCCTGGCTCCGAACATTCAGGTTGAGACCATTGCCCCCGTTTTCGTTGGCGGTCAGGTAGATGCCGCCCAGCATGGCCTCGGAAAAGAGACTGTCGGACCGCACATTGGCATAGATGCCATCACCCCGGTTAGCGGAGGCGTAAATCATGGCTAGTCCGGCCATGGCGTCACCGTATTGGGAGGACACGTCAAGATAGATGCCATCACCGCCGCCACCGTTGCCGGGAGCCG
>CAYOQM010000184.1:0-2613 GCA_964406065.1 uncultured Verrucomicrobiota bacterium | reverse complement strand
GGAGCCGGACTGAGATCGGTGATGTTTCCAAACCCGTTCCACAACGCCTCCACACCCAGAACGGCTGCGATGGCGTCGTCATGTCCATGGGCATATACCATCACGCCGTTGTCGCGGTTGTCATTAACCTCGACAGGACCAAGAGTACGGACAGCGGACAGGTCAAGCGGTATGCTTGCAGCGGTGAGCAATCGGCTGCCCAGGTTGACGAGGGCCTCGGTTGAACTGACGAGGGCCAGCGCCATGCCGTTTTCGCTGTTGACCTGGACCTGGATGCCGTTGCCCGGCTGCCACGAGATCAGGCCGTTTCCGCTTGCCTGCGCATCGAGCACAACCCCGAAGGCCCCGTCGTAACCGTAGGCGTCCATGTAGATCCCGCTACCGCCATTGCGGTTGGCCTGCACCTGCCCGTATGCAGGAATAAAGCCCATGTCCATGGGATTGACGAAGTCCGAAACCAGAGGACTGGAGCTCAGGTTCTGGATCAGGCTCAGCACGGGTTCGCTGGAAAGCACGACAGCGCCTGCCCAGCCGCTGCCCGAATAAGTGGAGGACCGGATGCCGTAATTGGCGTTCTCGTTGGCCGACACATCCATGAAGATGTTCAGGGCCATGTCGTCACCTCCCGAGTACGTCCGGATGCCGGCTCCCTCATTGCGGTTGGCCTCGGTCCGGATCAATGCAGCGACGGAGACATCGCCGGACTGCGAAATATAAATGCCGCCCGATCCACCTCCCGTGGGTGCTTGCTGGGTGCTTGCGAAACCGTGATTGTCATTGGCCTCCACGCCGAGCAGTCCGACAAGGTTGTCGTCTCCGTTTTGATTGATGTAGATACCGCTGCCGCCGTTTCCGTTGGCCTGCATGGAACCGCCGTCGCGGTAGAGGCTGCGCACTCCCAACAGGTCCACGACGCTGAGGCCTGTTCCCGGTTCCATGGGGAGGAAGGGGATGTTGTTCAGCACCGTGCCCACGAACGCGTCGGTCTGATTCAGGTTCTCATGGGAGGCCATCAGCACTCCCGACAGGCCGTTATCCCACATGTTGATGAAGATTCCCGTATTGGCGTTGTTGTTGGCGCGGGTGTCCACCAGGAGGGCGGCGGCCATGTCGAATCCATGCGCCTGCAGGTAGATGCCCTGATTGTCGTTGCCGGAATAATCGCCGGAGATCCGCGCGATGAAATCACCGCTACCGGTTCCATTGGCCGAAATTTCAAGGCCGGTGCCGTCGCACCGTGTGACCGTGTTATTGGCCAGGGTCAGATCCATGTCGGAAATGTTCCCGCCGTAAATGGCAATACCATCGCCTCGGACATCGTCGATGCGGTTGTCAGAGATGGTGGCCCGTAACGAAGGGATGGAATACGCATCAAGTTGTATTCCGGAAGAGGTATAGCCGCTGCCGTGGATGTAGTTATGAAGGATGGTGACATCGGTCACGTCCTCGCCGTAGATGCCGGCCAGGTCGATGGAGGGCTTCCCGGGCTTCGCATTCGGCGCGAGTTCGATGGTTGGCAGGGAGGATTGTGTAATTTCAAACCCGGCCACGGTCACGCGATTAGCCAGCGTGATGGCCGGGCCCCGGCCGAGGCCGTCCACCAGCGGGTAGATGCCGCCGAGATAGCGGTTGCCCTGTCCGTAGATCGGCGCGCCGCTGCCCCACAGCGTCAAGCCGTCGCGCAACACGACATTCTCGTAATAGGTCTGAGCGGCATCGCGCACATAGACCATGGTGCCAACGGCGTTCTGGACGCCGATATTGATCTGGCGGTAGGGGTTTTCCCAGGAGCCATTCTCGATTCCGCTACGATTGTCGTCGTCGACAAAGGTCACGTCCGAAGCCAGCACCAGGTTGTAGTCCTTGCGGTTGGATTGCAGCAGGGTTTTCTCCAGTTGGCGACGGTCCGCCACAACTTCCTCAGGCTCGGAGACATCCGTGCGGATGTGGAGGTCGCGGATCACCATCTCTGTCATACGTGCTGAGAAATCCTGTTTTTGAGCGCCGGGCTTGAACCCGTCCAAGGCGCCGGCAAAGGGGTTTTTCCCGTGGCTCAGGTTGGCCAGGTCAAAGGGGAGAGAGGCCCGGACGCCAACGGAATAGCGGGAGCCCATCAGCGCCTTGTCTTCATACCAGGCGGCATCCAGGTAGAGGGAGGGAAGGGGCTTGATTTCCAGGCGGCCTTTCATGCCGATGAGGTCGCTGCCGTAATGCGCATTGTAGTCATACATTCCGACGAAGGCCTTGATATCGGTATAGTCCATGACTCGCGGGATGGGGAGCAAGGCGCCGATTTCGCAGTCAAACCCTTCCATCGCCTGTTCGAACATCTGGTAATGCTGCAGGGTCTTGACATCGTAGACGGAAGTGATGTCATAACCCCACTGGGTAATCTGGTAGCCCTGCCCGGTGGGAGCTTCCCAGTAGCTGCCATGTTCCTGCACCGTGCCCTCGGCGACCACATAGCTGTCCGCGGTCTTCTTTCCGGTTTCAGGAAGGTAGGCATTGGCACGGGCATCCACCCACTTGCTCAGGAATTCGACGCCGCCGCCGAACTGGTTGAACGTGTTGTCCAGCGAGGTGTTTCGTAAATCATAATAGGCATTGCCACCC
>CAYOQM010000183.1:0-5635 GCA_964406065.1 uncultured Verrucomicrobiota bacterium | reverse complement strand
AAATGGGCGCCCAGGGTAACCCGTCCGGCGGGCAACGGATTATTCCATGCGGTCTCCACGGGCGCCGGCTTTTCAGCGACCGGAGCCGGTTTTGCCACAGCCGGAGCCGCCGCGGCAGGTTTCGCCTGGGCGCGGACAAGCGGCACCACGCCAAACACCATCACCAACACCCAACTCATAATATATTTGCATACTCATGACGCACCTCATTATGTTGCACTCCCGGACCAATTGTCGTTAACAGCATTAACAATACCACTCTTCTAGTACCAATCATCGGGGTGGTCAAGCAGTTATCTCAATTGATTAATTTTTGACTACCCCCCCACATGTCCATCATTTCCATTAAGGGGTATCCCTTTGACTGGCTTAGCCCCAACCTGTAGTGTTGAGGCATGGATGAATACCCGAAGACGATTGGTGAATTGGAGTTGGTTTTTCGACCGATCGGTTGTGTCGAGAATATCTGGTTCGACTGAGATGGCCGGAGGGATACCGGCGCCCTCGATGCCATACCGGGAAAGCATGGACGGATCGTGCGGGTTTGTTTCGATGCGTGGCGTGTGGCTATAAGACCTCCGTGACGGCGGGGACGATTTTTGAGGGGACGCGAAAGCCGCTGGTATGCAAGGACTCCGCAACATGGCTTCAGAACTCATTACAGACCTGCTGGATAAAGCGATTGCCGCCCGGCTGGCATTGTTGGATGACCGGCACGAAACCGCATTCCGGCTGTTCAACGGGTTCAGCGAGGGCTACCCCACCCTTGTGATCGACGTCTATGCCACAACCGCCATCCTCAACAACTACGCTGACCCGGCCCCGGCAGGACTTCCCTCAGTCCAAGCCGCCTGCCAGCATTTGCAGGCCTCTCTTCCCTGGATCCGGACCATGGTCCTGAAAACACGCCATAGTGCCTCCGGGGAAAAGCGATGCGGCGTCCCCCTGCATGGCGCCGGCAACGACCGACGCGTGAAGGAACACGGCGTCTGGTATGCCGTTGACCTGTGCATGAACCAGGATGCCAGTTTCTATCTCGACACCCGAAACCTGCGCCAATGGGCGTTGAAGTCGCTGAAAGGCAAAACGGTCCTCAACACGTTTGCCTACACCGGCAGCCTCGGCGTCGCCGCCCGGGCTGGCGGCGCTGCCCGCGTGGTACAACTTGACCTGAACCCTGAATACCTGAGTCTGGCCAGGGACTCATACGCCCTCAATGCCTTCCCGGTCATCAGGAACGACATCCGTGCCGGCGATTTCTGGCCGCAGATCAGTCAGTTCAAAAGCGAGGGGGAGCGATTTGACTGCGTTATTATTGATCCCCCCGTCTATTCTGAAACCGGAAAGGGCGTGGTTGATCTGGCCACAGACAGCACACGACTGATCAATAAAGTCCGGCCACTCATCAACAGCGGCGGATATCTGGTAACGATCAACAATGCGCTGTTCCTTAGCGGAAAGGCGTATTGGGAGTCCCTGAATGGGCTGTGTGCCGATGGCTACCTGAAACTCAGGGAACTGGTGCCAGTTCCCCCGGATTGCACAGGGTATCCCCAAACCACTGTCAGCCCCCCCGTCACCGATCCGGCCCCATTTAACCACTCAACGAAGATAGCGATCCTGGAAGTCCGGTAAAAAGGCTACCGGAAGGTGGCGAAACAGGTGCAGATACACGGAAAGGAAGGGTCGCCGATTTGCTGGGAATCCCCTATTCACCGGGCCTTCTCATGACCGGCCATGATGCTTCCGCTACCAGAAATACAGTTCATCGTACCACTTGGCCCATGTCTGAACGCCTGCGTGATCGGCCACTCTCGCGGCATCCCGTAATTGATCCGATGTAAACGAGAAAAAACGATCCTTTTGGCCGATCAGATCCTTAAACGCCTGCATTGTCGGCAGCAAGCTCATATTGCCAGGATGATGGACTACGGAGAAATACACCTTTTTGTACCGCCCGTTCGGGTCCGCTTCAATCGCCGTGGCCATCAACTGATTGCGCCAAAGCTGGTTCATTCCACCCTTGAACGGGCAGGACTCTGGCTTTTGAAGAGACTGCAGCGGAAACATGGCTTTATTTTTCAGGGTGATTTTCCAGTAATTAAATTCTTTCGCGGTATGGTAGTAGCAGTTCTCACGTCCACGCCGCGCCGCTGCGTTGCCGTCGCACGCATCCTTGTGCTGGTTTGCATGACTCCGGTAAGCACCACATGTCGTGAATTCATTTTCGGTTAATTTGTGTTCAATCAACCACAGACAAACTTCACCCGCTTGATTTCGGTACGCAATGGCGATGTCGACATCGGTCCCACTATCGGCACAGTGATCCCCCAGCCGATTTACCCCCTGATCCCAGAACTCCAAGCGGAACCCCTTGTCGAGTTCCTCAACCGCTATGGACTTCAGGTCCGGCTTCACGGCACGCAAAACCTTAGCCGCCACCACGGGGTTATCCAGAATCGGCAGGAACAGATTGGCACACGCGATTTGTGAACTTGCCATGTGACCGGCAAATTTGTGAGTTTTGAAAGGAAACTTCTTCTGATGTTCCTTGAACCGTTCCCGGACAGGCCCATAGAGGTGCGGAAGCCCCTGCTGCAGGCTCCCAGGCACAATCACGTCATACTTCTTCTCACCAAAACTTCCAGGCTGATCCGATATATTGCGGCTCTTCCACTCACACAAATGCAGATACATACTGCGCTGAAAATCATTCAACTGTTCAGGAATGATATATTTCGTCATGGGCAGGATCCGATCTCCAGATGAAGTCGTGGTTGGCTTGCCCGCCACCCAGGCGGAATATTTCGCTGCAGAATCTTCTTTATGTCTTAACGCAGGCGCCGTCTTATTTCTAATATCCCTTAATGACCGGGTTGTCCGCAAGGTAGGTGGCGGCGGACCGAAACACGGAACTTCCGACACTGGCAGAGGAAATGGTCTTTTCCTGATCGGCAAGGCCGTTGGCTTTATTGGCAGCGGGGGTGGGCTTCTCTATCACTTTCGGAATCTTTATCTCTGTCTGTTTTGAAACCTCGGGGTTGTTCAGCAGTCTATCGAGTTCACTCATATTTTCTCCTTTGGCTATTTCAATGAGTGTACTCCCCTGCCTGCACCCTGTATACACAACTCGTCAACTGTCGATATCCGGGCGGCGTGTTCTATTTCCGGGGACATTACCAGGAGCTGATCAACGCGGCGATGTGGCCGATCTGTTTGCACGCTAGTCAATAATGAATCCGCATATCGATGAATTCGACGGGCATACGGTAGCGCCTTGACAGGAGGGCGGCCACGGCTTCCACGCCAAAGGTTTCGGTGGCGTAGTGTCCCGCGAAAATGGCGTTGATGCCATATTCCTGCGCCAGATTGAAGGCCGCGAGATTCGGTTCCCCGCTCACATAGACATCCACTCCGCACTCTCCTGCCTCGCTGATCTGATTGGCCGCGCCGCCTGAAACGACTGCCACCGTCCGAACCTGTTTCCTGCCGAAGTCCATGGTGTCCGCTGTCCGCCCGAATACGGCCTGCGCCCGTCGCTTGAATGCGTGGTAGGGCATGGGCTTCGGCAACGCGCCCCTGAACCCGATGGGAACACCGTGATAGACGCCGAAGGGCTTGAGTTCCCGCAACCCCAGCGCCTTGCAGATCAGAGCGTTATTGCCGTGCCTGGGGTGGGCGTCCAGAGGCAGATGGCAGGCATACAGCGCCATGTCGTGATCCAGCAGGAATTTCAGGCGCCGGTAATTGAGATCCGTGATCCGGCGCAGGGAATCCCCCCAGCTCAGGCCGTGATGGCAGATCACCAGATCGGCCTTGCGTTCGGCGGCCCGTTCAAAAAAAGGAAGCGAGGCATCAACGCCTGTACAGATGCGCCTGACGGTTCCGGAATTCTCCACCTGAAGCCCATTATGGCAGTCGTCCTTGAAGCCCCCTGTATTCAACTCCCGGTCCAGAAATGAGACGATTGTCTTGAGTGCTGTCATATTTCAAGGTCCTCTGTTTTTTTACCATTGTTCACGATGAATCCGGGCGGCATCAAACCGGGTCCGGGCAGGCTTGTCCTCGCCGGGACAGCCCAGGGCAATCACCGCCACCGGCAGGACCGTTTCCGGGATATTCAAGACCTTGCGGATGTGGCAGAGGCGGTCGTCCCGCGGGTGGGCCCCCAGCCAGCAGGCCCCCAGGCCGAGCGCCGTGGCGGCAAGCAGCAGGTTTTCGACGGCCGCACTGCAATCCTGAAGCAGGTAGGACAACTGGTTGTCGTGGGCGCGAGCCGGTTCACCGCAGACCGCGATGCCCGCCGCCGCCTCCCGCAGCATCTGTCCGTTCGGCATCCCGTCCGCCAGCCGGTTGAGCGTCTGCCGGTCGCGAATGACGATGAACTGCCAGGGATCCCGGGCACAGGCGGAGGGCGCCGCCATGGCGGCTTCCAGGAGATCCTGGATGGTAGCAGGCGAAATATCCCCCGCCTGGAAAGAACGGATGCTGCGGCGCTGAAAGATAAAATCCAACTTTGCGTTCATATTTCCTCCTGCATTACAACCCTGACACACGTTACGGTTCATTGTCTGAAGTGCCAGCCATCAACACAAACTCTCCATTGACCATCACGGGCGGGATGGGGATCCACGGTATGTATGTCTTTGGCAGTTTCATGGCCGACAGTATATATGCCGAACCTGATGCCGCAATCCAGAAAATGTCAAACCCATGCAGGGCTCTATTCCTTCCATCCATGCCACCCTACCGAGCGATCGGGGCCGTGGTCGGGCGTGCCTGCATCGTAAAACAACTTCCTATGGTGAGAAGCATACCATGGGATATCCGCGCACCATCCTCTCGCCAGTGACCACGAAGGCCGAAGGCGTGACCGATGGCAAGGGCTGACTGGGCAGAAGGAGCGTTATGCGAGCGTGCCGAGCCGTATTCCCGCGAGGGCATTTCGGGAGGGACCCGTTGGGAGGGTCCCGAAACACGTCGTCATAACGACGACTTCTGCTGAGCCAGGTGAGCGGAGCGAACGTACCCAGCATCGGCGCATGAACTGAAGGCCGCCCCACATACGACATTCCGGATATGGCCGGACGACGTCGATTGCGCCCTATTGCTTCTTATGCCCCCGTTTGTCTACCTTATTCCGCTCTTACTTGAACGTCTTCGTTGCCGCGTTCATGGAAGAAGATCGGAACGTGATTTTTTTGATCGGCATCTTGTCTTTGAGAAGCTCGTAAAAGAGCTCGCAAAGATTCTCGCAAGTAGACACTTTCTTGGTCACAACTATTCTGTATTCCGGGTATGACCAAGCCAGTGGGTGGTCTATCTTCTTGAGAGGAACACAATTCTTTGGGTCGTTATTGATGCCATGCTTTTTGTATACGGCAATAACCGCGTCAAGAAGCGGGTCGCCTTCTTGAAACAGTGATGCATGATGGAAATGGTCGCACACTTCCCATGCTTTCTTGAATCCATCCTTGCATGCGTGTGCAAATCCCGTTACCGGGTCCACGGTGTCTTCAAGTTCGATGCAGAGAAGACCTGAGTGCCCGTGAAGGTGCTTTGCTTCTCTCGGCCATTTCATAAACCTGTGTGCGTACTGGAAGTCAAGGTTTACGATTGATGTGTACTTGTCGTT
>CAYOQM010000182.1:0-5643 GCA_964406065.1 uncultured Verrucomicrobiota bacterium | reverse complement strand
AGGAGGGATCCATCGGCACCACATAGAGAAACCGGCCCGTGCTCTTGAGGGTGCCCACCACCACGCGCGTCCCGCGCTCCAGCACGCGGATGACCACCCCGTGCCGCTGCCATTCGGCCATCCCGGTGCGCAGGGGCTCCAGGCGCACCACCACCTTGTCGCCCGGCAGCGCCGTGCTCAACTGGCCCCGCTCGATGCGAACGTTGAGTTCCCCCTCCAGGTTGGTGAGGTAGCCCTCGCCGGAGCGTTTCACCTCAAGCCGGCCGGTGACCAGGTCCGCCGGCGCGCCCAGGGAATAGCGGTTCTTCCGGATCAGCACGATCTCGCCGTTCATCACCATCTTGTGCAGCAGCGATACCAGCGCCTTGCGCGCGCCCCCACGGAGACGCAGCGCATCCGACACTTCCCCCAGCGTCATGGGGGCATACTCCGGGCGCCGGAAAAATTCCAGGAGGGTTTCGTGCGTCACCGTCGACTGACTCTCTTGTTTAGGCATAGTTCATTGTTCCTTTTCCCGCAACCGGGGATCCATGGCATCCCGCAGCGCATCCCCGACCATGTTGAAAGCCAGCACCACCAGCAGGATGGAGACCGTCACCGCCGTCATCTCCCACCACATTCCCTGCCACAGCCGCATCCTGGCATTCCCGATCATGATACCCCACGACGGCTCTCCCTGCACTCCTATTCCGAGGAAACTCATGAACACCTCGGTTCCGATGGCGGCCGGGAAACGGATGGAGAAGGTGATGATGACAATGTGGAAGACATTGGGCAGGATGTGCCGGAAGATGATGCGCCAGGAACCGTACCCGAGGGATCGCGCCGCCATCACGTACGCCCGGTCGCGGTGCTTCATCACCTCGGCACGCAACAGCCGGCAAAGCCCGACCCACGTGGTCAGTCCGATTCCCAGGTACACCCCGAGGATCCCCTTTCCCACCACCATCGAGATGGCGAGGATGAACAACAGCCCGGGAATGCTCTCGATCGTGGAATAGAGCCACACCACCAGGTCGTCGACCCACCTGCCGAAATAGCCGCTGACACACCCCAGCAGAATCCCGATCGGGATGGCGATCAGCGAGGTGACCACCCCGACCAGGAAGGCGATGCGCGCGCCCTGAACCGTCCGCTGCAGGACATCGCGCCCCAGGTTGTCGGTGCCCAGGGGACGGTAGGCGAGCGTCCGGCATCCGGCCAGGATCCAATGGCGGTCGCCGGCGTCCCGCGCCGCCGCGAAGGGATGGCGGAATACACTCGGCGGAATGTAGCGCTCGGCAAGATTGACCACCTGGTAGGAGGGTGTCCGGTCAACGATCCGGTAATACCGGTATACCCCTTCCCCGTACAACGCCACGCCCAGGTACAAGGCCAGGAGCCCGAGGCACACACGGATCAGGCGCCGCCGGCACAAGGCCCGCCACGCCTCATTCCACAAGGATTGACTGGGTTCGCTCATCCGTCCTCATTACCTCAACTTCACCCTGGGATCCACCAGGGCATAACACAAGTCGGTCACCAGGCTCGCCACCACGTACAGCAGCGACCCCACCAGCACCACCCCCCGCACGACATCCACATCCGAGGAATTGACGGCATTCACGCTCAACCCCCCCAGGCCGGGGATGCCGAAAAAACTCTCCAGCAGCAGGTTGCCCGTATAGAGAAACGGCAACACCAGGGCCGTATTGGTCACGATGGGAATCATGGCGTTCGGCAGGACATGCCGGAACAGCACGGCCACGGGCCCGAGCCCTTTGGCATAGGCGGTGCGCACATAATCCTTGTAGAGGTCGTCCAGGAGCACCGTGCGGTAGAACCGGAGATTGGCGCCCAGCCCGCTCGTAATGCCGATCAGCACCGGAAGCAGCAGGTAACGCCAGGACTCAAATCCCCAGATGGGAAACCAGCGCAGCTTGTAGGCCAGGAAGAACTGCCCGAAGATAATCCACACCAGGTAATTCACGCTCATTAGCGCCACCGCCGCCAGGACCAGCACGCGATCCACCCACCGGTTGCGCCAGTAGGCACAGGCGAGCGCCAGCCCCACCGAGAGAACCAGCCCGCCGGTGAAGATGGGCACGGTCAACGCCAGCGAGGGCCCGACCCCGCGCCGGAGCATGGCCGTCACTTTTTCATGGGTGGCCAGCGAGGTTCCCAGATCCCCCTTCGCCAGCCGCCCGAAAAAGCAGGCCAATTGGGAATCGGTCCAGTGTGGCATACGCCGGCGCAGGTCAACCCGGTCGATCCGGCAGGCGCCACGCTCGAGCGACAGGCTCACCGGCGCCGCCGGAGGGTGCGCCCCGGTGCGGAAGACGAACTCCACAACCCGGGACACCGGCGCCCCCGAGCCTCCGAGCCGGATCCCGGAATCGTCGGCCGTCAGGGAAGTCACGTCCTCCCCGGGCCGCCAGGACATCACGGCAGAGACCGTCGAAATCCTGCAGCGGAGCCGGTACACGGTGTCCGGACGCAGGGAAAACACCAGGGGCGGCGAGTACAGCGCCGGGGCGGCGAACTGAAGACCCTCGGGAAACACGGCATCGGGAAAGGCCCGGGTCGGGGTCCACCAGCCCCATAAGACGGGCTTGTTCATCCCCTGCTGCTCGTCAAACTCCTCCAGCGCCCGGGGGGAGGCGTTCTTCCCGAGCGCCATGGCGGCGGGACTCCCTCCGACAACGTTGAAGAGAAGAAAGGTGATCATGATCACCCCCAGGACAACGGGGATCATGAAGAGCACACGGCGTATGATGTAACGCATCATGGGAAGGGGAGTTTGTACTCCATGATCTTTCTCTGGATGGTACGCGTTGAAATCCCCAGTTCGTCAGCCGTCAGCTTCCGGTTCCCCTCGTTCCGCTGCAGGGCCTGCAGCAGAGCCTCTTTCTCAAGATCCGCCAGGGTTGTCCCCCGTGGAATCTCCAGCGCACGGCAGGACGGCGGGGCCGGCTCCCGCCCGAGCTTGATGTCATCGGCGCGCAGGACGGGGCCGGACGCCATGATCACCGCCGACTCGATGACATTCCTGAGTTCCCGCACGTTTCCGGGCCACTCGAAGGCCTCCAGTTTGGCATAGCAGGCCGCATCCACCGACTCGATATGCCGCCCGTGCTCGGCACAGGCCTGCGCCATCATGCGGTCGGCCAGGGGCCGGATATCCTCCTTCCGGTTGCGAAGGGGCGGCAACCGGAGGGTGACCACCTGCAGCCGGTAAAGCAGGTCATGCCGGAATTCGCCGGCCTTCACCCAGTCGTCAAGATCCCGGTTGGAGGCCGCCACGATACGGACATCCACCTTGACGGGGGCCCGGCCGCCGACGCGCAGGACTTCGCGCTCCTCGATCACACGCAGCAGGCGCGCCTGGACCGACTTGGGCGCCAGGGCAATTTCATCCAGGAAGAGAGTCCCGCCATGGGCCCGCTCAAAGGCGCCCTCATGGCGGTTGACGGCGCCGGTGAATGAGCCCTTCTCGTGTCCGAACAGTTCCGACTCCAGCAGGGTTTCGGTGAAGGCTCCGCAATTGACCGCCACGAAGGGATGGCCGGCCCGCCTGCCATCCGCATGAAGGGCCTTGGCCACGAGTTCCTTGCCGGTTCCGCTTTCGCCGAGGATCAGGACCGTGGCATGGGTTCCCGCGACCACGGCGATCTGGCGCAGGATTTCGAGCATGGCCGGGGATTCCGCCACCATGGAGCGGGCCGAATAGCGGCTCCGGGCCTCCTGGGTGAGTTGCGTCACCTGAACCCTGAGGCGGCCCGCCTCGGCGGCCCGCGTGAGCTTGACCTGGAGGTCGTCGAGATCCAGGGGCTTGATAAGATAATCGTAAGCACCCTGCTTCAGGGCACGCACTGCAGTATCCACGGTTCCGTAGGCGGTCATGATCAACACCGGAATGGCGGGCTTCACGCGCCGGATTTCCTCCAGCACCTTGAGGCCGTCGAGATCGGGCAGGAAGAGATCGGAAAGCACCACGTCGGGCTGTTCGCGCAGGAAGGCATCCACGCCGCCGAGTCCGGTCGTAGCCGTCACGACGGCATAACCGGCGTCACGAATGGCCTCTTCCACCGAACGCAGTCCGTCGGCATCATCCTCGATCACCAGAATATTAGGTATTTCGTTCAAAGGCTTGGCGTTCTCCATCACCCATCCAGCGGGGCATGATCGTCAGGCCGCCCCGTCCCGTCAAGTCCGGTCATGCGGCAAGGGGCAGCCGGATCGTGAACCGGGCCCCGCCCTGCGGCCGGTTGGCCGCGGCGATCGTGCCGCCGGAGTTTTCAACGGCCGCCCTGGCCAGATAGAGTCCCAGCCCGGTTCCGTCGGGACGGCCGGTCACAAACATCTCAAAAATCCGGGTCATGTGCGACTCCTTGATCCCCGGCCCTTCGTCCTCGATGTCCAGCACGGCCTGGTGACCGTCACGCCGGGTGGTGAGCGTCACCCGCCTGCCCGTCGCGGAGACCTGTTTCGCATTGGTCAGGATATTGATGACCGCCCGCTTGATGGCAACCGGGTGTCCGGTCACGCCCAATGTTCCGGGAGCGGGGTGGCATTCGAGGATGACGCCGGAATGCTCAAACCGCGGCCCCAGCAGGTTCACGCAGTCCTGGACACAGGCGTTGACATCGAACCGTTCCGGGGCCCGTGCGCCGGGGCGGGAGACATAGAGGAACTCGCGCATGACCAGATCCACCCGGTCCATCGTGTTGCGGGCACGCGCGGCCAGTTCGGCAATCCTTGCAAGACGACCCTCGGAGCCCTTGCCTGCCTCTTTTTCCAGCATCTGGATATCCAGCCGCATCGAGCTCATCGGGTTGCGGACGTCATGAATGATGCCATCCGCCAGAAGTCCTGCAAACGCCAGGTGCTCTTCATCGCGTAGCCGGCGTTGCCGTTCCATGGCCTGGCGCATCACCCACATCCCGAATACCGCCGCGAGGCCCAGAGCGACGGACAGCGTGATGACCGACAGGCGAAACATGATTTCAAGGAGACGGCCAGCCTGTTCCTCGCGCTGTTGGACGGCGTCCTTGCGCAAGGCGATCTGCACCACCCGTTCCTGCCCGCCCACATCCGGGACTACTGCGGAGAACGTCAGTACCGGCACCAGTTCGGGGCCGACGGCCAGGATCTTGCGTCCCACGCGCACCTCGCCGGCCTTCGTTCCATCCGGCGCGTCATGGGTCACCACCGAGGTGTCCTCGTGGTACAAGGTGACGTTGCCCTCGTTGACATTGACATAGTGCAGGGACGGCTCCGCCCCTTTGATGGAGCGGATGAGCCGCCCGAACTCCGTCCAGCGGCGCGGATCTTCCTTCGCGGATTGCACGACCGGCTGGGAGGCGAGGTTGCGGACCAGTTCGGCGCCCAGGTCGAGAACCGACCGTGTGGCGGTATCGTGCAGGCTGCGGCTGTGCAACCGTTGAAGATACCAGAGGTTGACCCCGGCGAGCACCGCGATCATTCCGATCAGCAGGCACACCAGAAGGAACAGCGGGTATGTTCGGCGAACAGTCATGCCATCAAACGGGCGCACTAATCTTTCCGGAAATATCTATTGCCATCACCCCGTAATCTCCCTATATTCACGGCGTTTTGTCAAATGAACATTGCGGGGTGGAGCAGCCCGGTAGCTCGTCAGGC
>CAYOQM010000181.1:718-5650 GCA_964406065.1 uncultured Verrucomicrobiota bacterium | reverse complement strand
GCTGCCCGCGCGTGCCATGCCCCGATACCACTGCCTTCAGTTCCGTCTGCCAACCCACCGTCACCCGGCGCGGGGTGCTCACCGCATCGATCTGGACATCCGGCTCCTCCTCCCAGACCGCATCCCTTTCCAGCGGCAGCGAGAAGACCGGGAACGGCCGCTTCTCCAGCGACCAGTCCGTGAACGCCTCGCGGGTATCGAGTCCGTCACTCAACAGCAGGCATCCGGCCACATCGATGCCCTCGTACCGTCCGGCGGTCTTCTTCAAGGCCTCCCGCAACAGCGTGGAGTCGCCCTCCGGCTCCAGCCGCCGCGCCTCCTCCAGCGACATCTTGCCGCTGACCTCGCCGGCGAAGGCGTAGCAGTCGATATCGCACTTCGCAGCCAGATCCGACGCCCAGGGCTGCCGCAACACCTGCCCGGCGATCTCCCACCGGTTCGTGGCCTCCTTGCCCGGCGCCAGGGTCATGCTGCGGGACTTGTCCACAAGGACAATGAACCTGGATTTCTGCTGGTGCGTTTCCACCGTCCGCTCTCCCGGGAGGAGCAGGCACCACCCGAGCAGGACCAGGAAGACCATCCTCAATCCCGCCAGGATCACGGTGATCCAGTCCCTTCCGGCAAAGCGCCAGTAGCCGGCAAGACTGACGACCGCAACGACCGCAACACCGGCCGCCAACGCCACCACCGGCGCGGTATGTTCGTAGAGGATCATGGCGTCTTGTCCGTCACTTTCCCGGATGGCTCGATGAGCAGCGAATCCGTTAATTTCGAGCCCTTGCGCATGAGAACGTTGGAATAGAGCGATTCCAGCAGTGCCACCAGCAGAACCAGCCACAACAGCAGTTCGCCCAGCGTTTTCCCTACCCGGAGATCCTCAATCTTCTTCAGGAGTTCTTCCTTCCCGGTGGCGACATGGACGGTCTTAAGCCCGAGGATCGACGGCACCTCCTCCGCCTTCACGGGGGTGAGGTCCGATTCGCCGCGGGACAGGTTGACGGCCAGGGCAGGCACGTCACCCGTTCCGCCTGAACGGCTGAGCGTGTAGATCCCCGGCGCCGTGAGTCCCTCGGCATACGAGACGGTCTCGCCATCCACCACGGTGGTCTGCAGGGAAACCGGCTTGCCTTCAGGATCCTTCAGGAGGGATTCCCGCGTCGCCTCCGGCAGGCATTCATCCAGCGGCAGGCTGTCCGTGGCCCAGATGTAGGGCGCCGCGGCGCCCACCCCGGCGGCATAGTGGAGCACCTGATGAACCGCGGGCAGGAAGAACGGGGACAGCGGGAAATCGCTCCAGGACCGGTCTGCCGGCACCGTGAACAGCATCACCGCCCCGCGCCCCACGGCGCGCGTCAACAGGAACGGATACCCCGCCCCCGTGGAAACCAGGATTTCCGACTTGTCCTTTAACAGGTCGCACTTCAACTGGCGCCGGATGGCAACGGTCGGCGAGATCCCGCCTTCCTTGAGCGCCTTTACGACGGGATGCAGGGGCTTTTCCCAACTCAGGAGGCGCTTCCGTTCCAGCACCGGCACATCCATGACGGACACCGGCAAGGCGGGCAGACAGGTCCAGGCGCCGTAGTCAGCCATGGCGCACCCGTCGCCGGGAAACATGACCATCAGTCCCCCCCCCTCGGCATACCGCTCGAGTTTCTTGATGTCCTGCCCCGCCAGCGGCAGGGCATCGCACAGGAAGATGCAGGAATAGGCGTCTAGCGATTCGGCGGCCAGGCCCTCGGCATCAACCGTCTTGATGTCGAAGGGCGTGACGCCACCGGCCGTGGTTTGCAGCGCGGCCCTTAGAAACAGCGTGTGTTCCGGCGATCCCACGCAGAGTGCCGGCAGTTTTTCCCTGACCCGCACCAGGGCATGAAACGGATTGTCCAGCGTCAGGCTGTCGTCCGGCGTCTCCACCCTCACGGCGTGGATGCCGGGACCGAGCGGGGGGATCACGAAGGTTGTCAGATTGCCGTTTCCCGCAACGAGCGGGACGGAACGCCTGGCCACTTCCTTGCCGTCGACAACCAGCGCCGCCGCGGTGTCCAGGGACGGCCCGCTCCGCAGGAAGCGCACCGTTACCCGGCAGGATGTCTGCGGCGTGACAAGTTTGGGTTCGATCTCGACCTCAACGGGCGACACATTTTCAGGAACGGAAGCGCCGAGGAGCGTCACGAAACAGGTGGTGGACTCCCTGACCTTCGCGGGATCCCACTGGCCTTCCTCCGCCGGGGCGTCCGCGGCGCGGGCCCCCTTGTCCGCGCCGCCCGTCTTCCTGAAGCGTGACCAGGGCAGGAGCTGGGTGTCCGAAACAATATGGAGTTCCCGCTCGTTGTGCCGGGCGTCCTGGTCGAGGGACGCCAGCGCGGCCAGCACAGCGGGGCAAAGCTGGGAGGACCCGCGCGGAGGCGGGAGCGCTCTGAGGCGGGCGGCCGTCTCCTGCCGCTTGTCCGTCAACTGCTCGCACAGGGGCATCACCTGGTCGCCGGCCAGGAACACGCAGAAGCGATCCTTCTCCGAAAGCCCCTCAATAATCGAGGCGGCGAGGTCGGTGGCCTGGTTCCAAACCGCCTGACGCCCCAGGGTGTAGTTCAGGCTGTAGGAGGCATCGACCACGATCGCCACGTCGCGCGTGGCCCGGCCGAGGAGATTCCCGTAATCCCGGGTGCGGACCAGGGGCATGGCGAAGGCCAGCACGAGCAGGACGATCAGCAGCGTGCGCAGCAGCCACAGCAGGAAGTTCTCCATCTTCATGCGGCGGGAGGACCGTTGCTGCGCCAGTTTCAGGAACCGGATCGTGCTGAACGGCAGGCGGACGGTGCGGCGCGACTGCATCAGGTTCAGGACCAGCGGGATGATCACGGCCGCCCCGAAAGCCAGAAAGAAGGGATTGATAAAAGAGATCATAGGCTACTTCGACAGCCGCCGCCGTTCTTCCAGGTACGCCCTCACATAGGTCTCGACCGGCTGGTTCGTCTGCACGAGCCGGTAATCCACCTTCATCCCCTCGCAGACGGTCCGGTACTGGTCCAGAAACGCCTTGAACGCCTTCTTGTAGTCGTCCGCCAGCGCCCGGGGGTCGGCGGTGATCACTTCGCCCGTCTCGAGGTCTTCAAATTCGAATCCCTGCTTGAGGGACAGGTCGATCTCCACGGGGTCCAGCACGTGGAACACGATCACATCATGCAGCCGTTTCCGGAAGTGCGCCAGCGCCAGACTGACCTCCTTCTCGTTGTCCAGCAGGTCCGAAATCACCACGATCAGGGCCCGTTTATGGATCGAGGCGGCAATCTGGTGGAGGGTTTCCGCCGTATTCGTGGTGGAGGCGGGCTCCACCTGCTGCAACCGCTTGAGCATGTTGTGGAGATGGTTGAACGAGTTGCGGGGCTCCACCTCGGCGTCAATCCTGTCCGAATAGAGGAACATCCCCACCGAGTCGCGGGACTTGACCACCACATATCCGAGGGCGGCGACGAGACGGCACGCGAAATCGTATTTCCTCAATCCGGCGCTGCCGTATCCCATCGAACCGCTGCGGTCCAGGACAAGGTAGACCCGGAGGTTGGTTTCGTCCTCGTACCGCTTGACGTAGTAGCGGTCCGTGCGGCCCAGCACTTTCCAGTCAATGCGCTTGGGGTCGTCCCCGATGCCGTACGCCTTGTGGTCGGCAAACTCCGAGCTGGCGCCCTTCAGCGGGCTGCGGTGGGCGCCTGCCAGATTCCCCTCGACCACATAGCGGGACAGCAGCGCGATCCGGCCGAGCTTGTGCATTTCCTCCGGATCCAGGAACGCCTGAATCCCTTCGCCATGGAAGGCCCCGGCCCGCTTGCCGGCCGCCTTCGGGGAAGATCGCGGGGATGGGGTCACGGCGCTCATTCTAGTCCTCATCCCCGGTGATGACCGTCTGGACGGGCCTCGCGGCCCCGTCACCCGCCGCCGGCGTCTTCTCCTGCCGGTAAATCCCCAGTTTATCCCGCCGGGTCTTCTCCGCGCTGTCCCGTTTCCCGATCTCGTCGACCAGGAACTGCGCCCAGCCCTCCTTGCCCCGCTCCGCCAGGATTTGAGTCTCGTATTTCAGAAGATCCTCGTCGCGTTTGGAGACATTGACCGCGACCTTGCCGCCGGTGAAGGAATACACGATTCCCGAGGACTGCCGCTCGGAGACAAGTTCCTGCCCGTCCTTTGGAGCGAGGCGATCCTTGTAGCGGACAATCACGGGGTCCAGCCTGATCAGGCGCTTCACGGGATCCGCGCTCCCGACCTTGCCCGTCACGGCCAGGGCGTCCCCGACGCGGGTCGCCGGATCCTCCTTCAGGACGGCCAGCGACATGCTTTTCACAACCGTGAACCCCACCGTCATCCCGGACGACGGCTCCAGGGTCGTAAGGTCCACGAACGGGTACCCGTTCGTCTCGCCCTCCCGGCATGACATGACGCGGAGATAGCGGAAGAAATGCGCCCGGCCGAGGGCTCCGTCAAGAACCTGCGTGCGGGCCTGCGGCGTCTTCGCTTCCGCCAGGCTCAGGGCGAATTCGTTGCCATTCGCATCGGTCCCGAACGCCCCGGTCGGGGCCAGCAGCATGCAGGCCAGCGCCACCTGTCCCGCCAGGCTTCGCCCCTGGAAAAGATGGATCGTAAACTTCATTGAGTGACCGCAAACATCAGGATGTTCTGACCCAGACGCTGCGAACTGACGTCGTCATATCCCCGGGCATAGGGACTTTGCGACATTTCCCAGCCACCCGCCAGGCCCAGGGGGCTGTACACGACGGCCAGATGCCCGTTCAGTTCGACGGCTTCAAGTCTTGGCCGGATCACGGCCTTGCCTTCATCCTGCTGCAGCAGCGGCGTCACCCCGAGGCTCTGCACCTCATTGGGGATGTGGAAGAGGGAACTTTCAGGAGGAACGGGCTTGAGGGGCTTGTCCGGAAA
>CAYOQM010000181.1:0-708 GCA_964406065.1 uncultured Verrucomicrobiota bacterium | reverse complement strand
CAGGACCGCCATCAACTGGCGGAACGAGAGATCAAACCCCTTGCGACCGCAACAGGCCTCCGCGAACAGGAAGCCCCCGTTTTCAAGATACTTCCTGAGTTGTTCCGCCTCGCTCTTGCGCAACGTGAAGAACTCGTGGCCGGTCAGGTACAACAACGGCGCGTTGAAGACCGCCGGATCCGTCAGCCGGGTCTCCTTGACGGCATACTTGACGGGCACGTCGGTCTTGAGGTTGAAGGTCTGCAGCAGCACCGACAGGCCGGCATGCCGGGTCTTCCATATCCCGTCATACATCACCTGCACCAGCGACACCTTGTCGGCGCCGGATTCCTGCTTGTCCACGAACTTGATGGCCTGCGCCCGGTTCTTGGCCCACGCCCGCATGGCGGAGGAATAGGAAAAAATGTTCACGCCGAGTTTCTTGGCGGAGGCCGGTTCATAGGCCTGGTACTCCGGCTCCACCTTGTCCTCCCAGCCCACCGCCATGCACCAGCGCGACACCAGGGCCACAACGCGGCAATTGATCTCCACGGCATCAAACCACGGCTCATCGCCGGCGAACCCGGATTTCCTGACGCCGGGGCAATATTGAACGTGGTCAAGATCATAGTAGGCATGAAAGACCGGGTGGTCGGAAGTCAGCCGTTGGACCGGCTGCTCCGGGAAGATCAGCGCCAGTTCCCGGACCGCGGACCGGTAGAAGGGAGC
>CAYOQM010000180.1:0-5659 GCA_964406065.1 uncultured Verrucomicrobiota bacterium | reverse complement strand
TCCATCGTCAGGACCCCGTTTTTCGCCAGCCGTTTGGCCCAGTTCTTGACGCTGTCGCGCGACGTGCCGCCAAGCAGCGCCGCGATGTCCTGATAGGTGCCGACAAGAACCCCGTCCGTGGAATGCAGCAACCTCATGGCCAGCCGCCAAGCTGCGCCGAACCTGTCGTATGTCTCCGGGCTGCTCATCAGTTCCGCCATCAGCTCGGACTTGCAGCGGCGACCCTGAGCTGGTTGTGTGGCAGCAAGCTGTCGGCGGGTGTCGTTCGCTTCCTCGTTCCACTGCAGATCGTCCTCGGCCAGTGTGCTTGGCGCAACGGCCAAAGTGTCGCCAGGCTGCGCCTTTGAATCGCAGTAGCTATCCCGTTCCGTTGCACGCTTTAGACTCAGCATCGCTTTCTCTCTTCTGCCCCACGTGGTTCCGACGGCGTTAAGGCACAATTCCGTCCCTATTGTTTATTTAAACCACCACACAGCCCCTTCGCCGCCGGCCACCAGTCAGTTGTGATGCCTCTCTACAACTCGCAGCGGAATGCGACAGTCACGTCCCTTCTTCAGTTGCGTCCTGTGGTGTGAGGCCCAGTTGTGCGAGCGTGCCTGCGGAGATCGTGTTTGCGTTGTGATCGAGCAGGTCGACTAGGCCGACCTCGTGGTTGATGACCCCGGTTAGGAGCAGACGTATCTCCCCGCGGATGTCCTCCGACGGCACCTTTTCCTCACGAGCGTCGGCTTTCGCATCATTGCTGGCCCACCGAGCCTCGTTCTCGGACAGCACGTAGTCGGCAGCCGCAGCCAGCAGGCCGCTTGCGTACATGCATTCGAGTGTCTCCCGCGGGATGACCACCGGTTTCCCTTTCTCATCGAATGCCTCGTGCTTGATTGCCAACCCGTGACCCGTGGTAAGGATGGTGATCATGTCCTTTGGCCTGCCGTAATTCCTGCCGCCGCCGCGCGCCGTAACGGCATAACGGGCTTCTGCCGCCGCATCTTTCCCCGTCCGACTTGTCGGTCTCCGATTCTTCTTCATGGCTTCTCTCCTCGCCTGTCTTGTTGGGATCATCCCGCCAGACCTTTCTCGTTTCGCGGGCTCCCTGTCTCTTCAAACAACCACGGTCACGTCTCCCTGTGAACCGTCACGGGGTCCAGTGACCACGCTCGCCGTTGCCGATGTATTCGGCTCGTAATTGACGATGATGACCTCGCCCACGGGCTGCCGGCTGGAGCCGCCGCGGCCGATGGCCGGGGCGGGCGGCACGGTGAACACGCTGAAGCCGCTGTAGAGTTCGCGCACGAACGGCTGGTCGGAATTGGTCTGGAGGAACCGGACGCCCTTGGCGTCGAGGGCGCAGCAGGCTCGGTGAAGCCGCAGGTGGTCCTGCTCGCTGAAGCCCTGCGCCGTGTAGGCGCAGTTCCCGCCATAGTACGGGCCGTCGATGAAGACTAGGTCGCCCGCATCCGCCACCTGCTCGACCCAACCGAAGTCGGCGCGGCGGATGTCCGCGCCGTGGAATGCGGCACTGACGGCGCGGAGGCGGCCACCGTCGAGCACGATGCGGTTAAGTTCGCCGGTGCCGTAGGTCGAGACCACGCGGTCCTGGCGGTTGACCCTCAGCAGGCCGTGGAACGCGGCCTTGGCAAGATAGACGGTGCGGGCAGCCCTGTCTGCCGTTGTCCAGCCCGTCGCGTCCTGTCCACGCAGCCAATCGAAATGCTCGCGGGAATGCAGTTCGACGTGAAACTGGTACGCCTCATCGAACCCATCCGGGTCCGCGGCAACGACTTGGTGGACGTTGATGACTTCAGGATTCCAGTCGCCCAGCAAGGACTCGCCTCTGAACCCCCTGCTTCGGAGTTCCAGGTACACCGATGCTGCCCCAACGAACGGCTCGACGTAGCGGCGAATCCCGGATGGGAACAGATCGACGATGGGGCCGCAAAGATCCTGCTTCCCGCCTTGGTATCGGAATAGCGACCTCAATGACTTGGCCGCAGGCCTGCGCCGTCTGACTATACCTCGTGGTTCCATCTCTTCTGCCCCTTCCCGTAACTTTGTTTCCGCGATCGCTTCCTGATGGGTTCCAGTCACGTCATCCCGTGATCGGTCACGGGGAGGCGTGCGTGTCGGAGGGAGCGGGTTCCTTTGGGGCGGATTCAGTCTTGGAAAGCGGCGATGCCGGCATTGGGATGGACAGCGCGGCGAGGATGCGTTCGGCGACGAGCCGTACGAGCGGCACGACAACAGTGTTGCCGGTCAGCGAGCGGACCTGGTCAGGCTTGACCGATGTTGGGATGACAAAAGAGCCGGGGTACCCCATGACCGTCAGGCATTCCCGCGGGTCGAGCCTGCGAACGCGGCCGTTGACGAAGTAGAGGCCGGACTTTGTGCCGATGCCGCCGCCGCGGGCACAGAACGTGACGGCGTGTCCATGGTGCGCGTCGTACACGCGGTACCCCTGCGGTGCCGGCTTACGATCGCCGATCCGCCCAACTTGGACGAGTCCCAGCGTCGCCTCGTTGCTGGCCGCCGCCAAGGCGTCGCGGTCGATGTGGATGGGATGGTTGCGGACGACCCATCGGTTCGTCGCAGCATCAGGTAATAGCACATCAGCCAGCTTCACCGGCTCGTACGTTGGCTCGGGGAACTGGAAGCCAACGGCGCCCAAGTCTCCTCGAATGGCGACGATGAAGATTCTCTTGCGGGCGGTGACTGACCCGTAAAGGCTGGCGTTGAGTACGCCGTGGTGCACCACATACCCGATGCCCTCAAGCGTCTGGCGGATCACGGCGAACGTGCGTCCGCCATCGTGCTTGGGCAGGTGCGGGACGTTCTCCATAAAGACCCCCGCGGGCCTCTTCGCAGCGACGATCCGAACGATCTCGAAGAACAGGGTCCCCCTCGTCTCGTCCAGAAAGCCCTGCTTGCCGCCTGCAATCGAAAAGCACTGGCAGGGGAATCCGCCGCAGAGGATGTCTAGGTCCGGCACGTCCTCGCCTCGAATTGAACGGATGTCGCCCGAAGGCCACTCGCCGAAGTTGGCGTGGTACGTGAGACGCGCCTTCGGCTCGATCTCCGAGGACATCACGCACTTGCCGCCCAGACTCTCAAGGGCCAGCCTGAAGCCCCCGATCCCCGCGAACAGATCAACAAAGCGAAACCCGACCAGACCGACCGACCCGATGCTCATGCACGCCTCCTTGCTTGAGGGCGGCGCCATTGCCGTCCTTCAAGAGCACGGGCACGGGCAAGTGTGAACGGATCACATGTGGGGGTGACGTCGGACAGGGGCTGCCCGCAGGAAGGTTACCGGCGGTCGATGACGAGAAGGACGGCCTTGGTGTTGGGCGGCCGGTTGGCGCGCACGGTGGACCCTGCGGCTGGCCGTTCCTCCCGCGCGACCAGCCCCCCATAGATGCGCTCACCGTCCCAGGCGAGTGTGTGTGTGGATTCTTGGCGTGCCAGCCGACGATGTAGGTCCCTCAGAACCCGCCCCAAAAGTGCTCCGCCCTGTCAGGGATGTGCTTCATGAGCCAATCGAGGTAGTCCCTCCTGTGGCCACGTGCTGTCCGGCAGGATGAAGGCGCGGCAGTTCCGCACCTGCCGCGCCGGGTCTGATGGACCTCCTCACTCGCCAGGGCCCTTGTTGAAGGTGTCGAGGTAGGCCAGAATACGCTCCGCGACAATCCGGAGCTTCTCGAACTCGCCCGTTTCGGGCATAGCATCGGAGACCTCGAAGGCGGACAGGTCTGCGTTGAGCTTCTCGCAGTCGGCCACGACCTTCTTCCAGAGGGCGCCCGGCTTCGGTTCGGCCACCTTTCCCGTCTTCGCCTTGGCCTTCTTCGCCGCCGCGCTCACGCTCAGCGTGCCCGCCTCGACGTCCGCCAGCAGCTCGGGCGCGTCCCGCTTGACTTCGAGCGCCGCCTGCATGGTCCCACGCCCGACATGGGCGAGTTCGGCGAGCTTGTCGACCGTCTTGCCCTTCTCCCCATCGGCAAGGGGTGACAGATTCGTCACCTCTTCGCCGGACCTGATCGCGGCGGAGATCTTGCCGCCCTTAGACATCCGTTCCCTTGCGGCAGCGGCTACCATCTCCTTGAGCCGCAGCGCCAGCATCACGCGCTGCTTGAGGTCGAGGTGGCGTCTGGCGAAGTTCTTCGACCAAACGAACATGAGCGGGTCCTGAAGGCCGTCGAACTTTACGAATCTCGGCTCGACCCCCGCCTCGATGCAGGCCCTCAGACGGGAGCGCCCGTCGAGTACCTTTCCCTCCAGCATCGTAATCGGGTCGATCAAGCCGTTCTCTCGGATGCTCTTCACCAGCTCGGTGAACTCGTCCCTGGCCATCTCAGGAAACAGTTCTGCGTAACGGTGGGTTTCGTAACTCTTGTCCATGTCGTCCTCCGCGTTGTTGGGTTGTTGAACTCAACCCTCATCGGTCACGGGGAAATGTGACTCGTCACTGGTGGACGTGAGAGGACTCCGAGGCATGGCGACTGCCGGCGTTCCCGTCATTGGCATCGCCTTTCTCGGGTAAGGGGTTGCGAGACTGTACCCCCCCCCAGAGACCGCCCCTCCTCTCGCCAGGGATGATGCCTAGCGAGTACCAGTGGACCTCTACTTCTGGTCGTGCTCGCTGTCGCGGTAGTCCCCGGCAAGGAGGTTGACTCGTTCCAGGCCGAACGCGAACTCCCATTCCCAGCCGACCGTCTTCTGGTACCTGATGTGCCCGTTGACCTTGACGTTGGGCTTCAGGTGCTCGCCAAGGCAAGGAGCAGTCGCCTTGATCTCCGCGATGGCTCGATGGACGGACATGTACGCGGCATGGATGTCATGTTCAACCGATCCCTTCTGCTGCGACTCCGGCGTCCTCCGAATCCGCTCTGCTTCCCTGATCGCGTCGTAGTACGGCTTGAGCAGGGCCTTGATCTCGTCCTCCCGCGCCTGCAACTCCCCGAGGCGCGCTTCATTGCTGGACGCGTGCGGAGCGTCTTGCTCTTCAAGGTTCTCCTTGAGATCTCGCTTCAGCTTCTGGATGTAGTGGGAGTCCTCGATGATGGGCTTGTAGGTCAGCGACACGGTACCGTCCTTGTCCAGACCCGTCCCGCACAGCCCGCCCTTTCCCACGATGATGTACGGCGACTTCTTCCTGTCCACATGGAAAACGTTTGCGAGCGCGACCTCCGTCCCGACGTTCGCCAGCAGGAGGAGGAGCCGCCACGTTCCGCGACAGGCGTCGAGGACTGCCATTTCGCCGCCCGAGGTGTGGATGCGGTAGTGCTTGCCGAAGCGCTCCACGATGCAACGAACCGTCTGGTTGCTTTCCTGCGAGACGGGGTTACCGGCCGCACCGCGGTCCACCGTGCAGCCCGGCAACTGCGCCACCCCAGCACTGGCGAACGCCGCGTTCCTGAGTTCGTCCTCGATGATGTCCTGGACGAAGTCCCTCATCTCCTCTGCCGCCCTCGCGGCGGCCCGCTCCGCCAGCGCCCTGGCCCCACCGTTCCCGTCCGACGCATGAGAACCTACTGCCTGCCTCTTCATTGGTGCTCCCTTCGCCGCAGGGGTTGATTTGTCCTGCGGCGGGGGTGGAGATAGCTATGGGCTTGCCGGTTTTTCGTGGCGGGATGGTGCAACGCGGCAACACATTGGCAACGCACATGTT
>CAYOQM010000179.1:0-5672 GCA_964406065.1 uncultured Verrucomicrobiota bacterium | reverse complement strand
GATCCACGGCTTAATTACGATTTGTCGAAATGGGAGGTGTCAAAGAATGGTGTTGGCACCATCGGGACAACCAATACTTTAGCTTTGGATTCTTGGGGAAAATGGTCTTTAGTTATTCCCCCAACGATGACGCAACGAGGCCGTGATGGCGATACAGCAATGTATGTTGCTAATCAGCCACTTGAGACTGCGGGGGAATTAGGATATTTATTTTTCGGGCGGACTTGGGAAACTGTTCGTTTAATGCCGCAGAGCCTATTACAAAAAGCGCATCCGGTCTTGGATTATTTCACTACAAGCCAGCCGTCGAATTCCCTGTTTAAAGGTAAGGTAAACATTAACACACAGGTGCGGAATTCGTTAAGGGCAACCCTTTGGAATATGCCCTTAGATTGGAGATATGGGACAAGTGAACGTATTCCGGATAGTGTCGTGGATGAGATTGTGGAGAATGTTATCGCAAGATCCAGCACAAATGAATTTGATACACTGTCAGAGCTATTCGCTGTGCCATGGACAAATCTTTATCCTGCAGCGTCGGCGAATTCATTGACGCGTGAGGCATTTATTCGGAATATGTCAGGGCTGGTAGATATTCGGCAGCGATATTTTATTGTTCTGCTTTATGCTGAAGCAACGAAGACAGCGCCTGATGGTGCTCTGAGTGTTCTTGCAAGCGCTAAAGGCGTTGCAGAAATATGGCAGGATCCAGTTCCAATAAATGGTCCGAATCGCACCCTGGTAAGACTTCTCAAGATTTTGGATGAACCCTGATAAATTGGTTCGGCGCACACTTGTTCGTTATTTCCCTTTTTTAAACATCATCAAAGGGTGTTTTTGCTGATTGTGAGTCGATAGCCCGATATGACAATACAATGCGCACTCCAGCCTCGGACCGGATACATTTTAGGAAAATTACGCAATCATTGGCATTAAATCGACTCATGTAATATGACCATCCGGATATCGGTCTTTTGGATAACAGCTTTGTTAGCTTTTCATTTTCATCATCAATAAGTTCCTGTTGGCGTTCTCTTGTTTTTCTTTGGGTGTTCGCAAAGTCTTGCCGCGTCCGCTGATGTTGTTGATTGCTTCCGTATCTTTTCCAGACATCATTGGGGCTAATGTTATTTCGCCGGCACCAGTCGAGGTCATTAGCCTCCTTCAAGCTGCGTTCGTTGCTTAATTTTCCGTTGAGATCAGCAGCATTCTTGTGTTCAAAGGCAACATTCTCGCGTGCCTTCTTGACTTTAGCTTCCCATGCTGGCAGCGCTAAGCCCACATCGATGTCCTTGGTTTCCTCGAAATAATTTCCATATTTGATTTTTAATATACCCCGTATTCTTTCGTATTCGGGTAGATAATTTTGTGCATCAGTAAAATAAATAAGATCTCTCCTATTCGGTAGAGCAAAGGCAATATCAACTCCGGTTAACTCATTGGTTATAAATCGATAGGCTGTAATACAGTCCCTTTCGCATAAAATAGTTTTATTGTACACGATTGCGGTTGGAGTCTCCGATAATTGGTTTTTACCTTGTTTTGAAAGAATTTCCTTCAAATTCTCTCGTGGTATACCCCAAGCAAGCGAACCCATCGCATTTGCGTGTGTTTCTTGATTAGTGGTTGATGTGAGATCGTTCGTGCGTGATGCTGACCATTTCTTTGCAAGTGGTGAGTTCGGCGGAGGAGTCGGTGGGGGTGGTGTATCCCTTTGTGACCATTTATCATATGCGGTCTTTCCTGCATTAGAGATGACGGCCAACTTAAAATAAATAACGATGGCAGCTCCGGTTATGATAGCCAATATCGTCAGTGACTTCAGAATTAATGTCAATTTGTAGAGCCATGTGTAATTGGGTTTAGACGGTTTTTGATATCTCGAGAGAATGGGATTGATTTCAGGTAGAGAAAGAGTGGGGCCAGGATCACGCAATGCAAGTTTTGTTTGAACCTTCATTCCTGAACTTTGATTGACACCGCAGTTGACGCAAAAGACGGCATCAGAATCGAGGGGGTGGCAGCAACCTATGCAGCGTGCTGAGTCGGACTTTTGTGTATTTTCGATTTGCGAGTTCACGGGAACGCTGTGGTGGCAGGAAGGACAGGCAACGATTTTGTCCGTCATAAATTTCGGAGTGCAAAGTTCAAGCTTACAGGTTGGGCAATTGAAACGTATCGATGGACTCGGAACTGTAATGTTCTCTTCATAACAATGGGGGCATGCTATAACTTCCCCCATTTTCACTTCATCAATTAAAAGATGTGTTTTGCATTTTCGGCACGGGAAGATTAAGTCAGACATGCTTGTTGTCTCCTTGGTAATTGTTCAGTACCCATTATGTCCCGACTGTATATAAGAGCTACACCTCGGCGTTTTGTGTTTGTGAGTATCTATCACCGCTGCCTACTTCTGTCTATAGGGGAAACCCTGATGTTTGTGTGTTTCTGTTTTTATTATTTTCCTCTATTGTTGCGCGCTTTTTGATCTGCAGGTGCTGCGGTTAGGTTGACGATCCGAGTAGCCTTCTCAATTTTCAGAAACTTCACGTCACCTCTGTGGCAACGTCAGTATTATGGCCCGTTGGTTGAGACCACTTTGTAGAAGTAGATGGTGCTGTTAGTTGGTTTAGAGAAGCTCAGCACGTCGTTCGATGTATTTGGCGTGTTGGTGAAAGGAGCAATACTCGTCCAGAGATTTGTGTTCAATAGGTTTGTTGAATACCAAGGCGCGTTATACCAGCCACTGGTTCGATTGCATTCTATCCAAACATTGGTGTTAATCCAGAATCTGGAGATGGCGATCATCGGCGGAGTATTTTGTGCCAATGTGCCTAGTAGGTATTGTCCATTATTAGGTGAGCCCGAAGAAAAATTACCCTGCTCGCTCCAGGTGAACCCGTTGTAGTTTGTGCCGGTTCCGCGCAGCCCAAGGCTGCCAGCGTTAAAGTCAGCAAGATCATCCCCAACGTATGTGAACCCGCTAAGTATTGTGCGGTAAGATATTTTGTATTCAACGGGCCCCCAGCTTCGCCTCAATATTAAGCCTCCGCCAAGGGGTGTATTTTGATTAGAATCACCGTATTCATTGACGACGGCTGTGAGAAGCATGTTAACATTTTGAACACCTGCGTCGCCTAATACCCAAAAGCCATAATTATTTGTCACAACAGGCAGGATGTAGTTATTGGTAATTGTATAGGTGGCCACAAGAGAAGGGGTCGCGTCATAAATCTCAATAAACCAGTTTTGGATATTAATACCGGTTTTACCGCAAAGTTCGAGATACTCGTTCGTCCAGCACAAATTACCGTCAATTACATCTGCACAGTTAATTTCGTTGAACCACACCTCTCCCGGTTGGCAAGAGTAGACCACGTAGTAGGCAATATTATTTGTATAAACGGCATTCATTGGAGCATACCAACTGGGATAGGTTGCAAACGCTGAATTCGTCTTCGGGCTGGCAGCCTGAGCATTAAAGCCCCCCCAGGAGGCTTTAGCGCTGTAACTGACGAAGGTGTCGATGGCATTGGTGGGGATGGGCGTTGACGTCTTGTAGCGGTACCAGCGGCCAGGTGCAGTGAGATTGGATGCAATGCAGGTCATGGGACGGGTGGTCAGGGTGGCATTGGTAAGCCCGGCATAGTTGGTGGACGTTCCATACAGGGCCGTCAGGGTGATATTCGTCGGGTTCAGGAAGAGTTGATAGATATCCACCATGACGTCGACGGTATTGGTGTGGAGCGGGATCAGGGGTGAAACGGTCAGGTTGCTCATGGCGAACGAGGCCGCGAGCGGGGCGGTGATCAGAACATCGTCCAGGCAGGCCCGGCCCACATTCGTGCTGATGTCGTTGTAGATGCGAACCCACTTGCTGGTGGTGTCGTAAAGGCCCAGTTGCAGATACTGATAATCGGCTGTATTGACGATATTGCTGAGCACCGTAACGGTATTCCAGTCGGCAGCATTTGTGGCAATGGGCAGGTCTTTGATGGATGTCTGAATATAGAGGCTCGCCGCGCGGGGGGAGGCCGTGGCCCAGTTCCGGTACCAGAAGCTGATCTCTCCGACCCCGAATGTGAGTTTGGGTGACAGGAGGTATGCCGTTGCATTGGTGTCCGGCGCGTTGGTTGGATCACCAAAGTTGATGTTGGCGGTGTTATTACTGTTCAGGTAGCAGGCGCCCCCATAGAACTGGCGGGTGGCTGGAGGGGTGGACGGATCGGTTTCGTCAATGGAGGCATTGTTGATGCCCCACGTCAGGCCGGCGATCTTGGCGCTGATTTTGAAGTCATCCACGCAGAGGATGCCCCGGACAGGGGAAGTATTCCGGATACGAAGTTGTGCATTATTCGTGGAGGTTCCCACGGTGTAGGAATAGGCAAAGAGGTTCGTGGTGCTATTGTTGGTTACAGAGACGAGCGTAGTCCAGCCGCTGGAGCCAAAACGTCTATCAAGACTAAAGCTCACAGGGTTGGTTGTGGCGCCGCAATAATTCAACGAGATTGAGTTGATGCCGTTGGAGCAAACGGGAGACATGACAAATTGCTGGTCAGCAGTCTGGTCGTTTCGGGTGATGTCGAATTTGCACCAGAGATTTCCAGCAGAACGCTGCTCAATATATCCCTCGCTAGTGATCCAGCCACCGTTGGTTTGACTGTCGGCGTACCACTCAGTGACCCTGAAGGTGTCAAGGTATATGCTTTGATCACCGCCCGAGTGTGCGAAGATCAGATCTAGCGAGGCGTTCGTGTTCAAGAGCATTGTTTTTGTGATATTCGAGGTATTGGTTGCGTTAATGACAGAATTACTGGGCAGGTTAGCCCATTTTGCAGACGCAGTATAATCAGCATAATTGGTGCTGACGACATCGTTGTAATACTTCACAGTGATGCTGGCGGGTGGATTTGTGGCAGATGTTTTATAATCAAAACTAATGGTGCCTACGCCTCTTAGGGGATTGGCACTAGGTGTGGCAAGGCGACTCCATTGGAGGACAAAACTATCGCCTGACCGGTTTGTAGTCTGAATGGATGCTCCTGTGATTTTACTGTAATACATTACATAATTATTCACACCGCCGAACGCCCAGTTTGTGTAGGTGGACAAGGCGGACCAATCCAGGCTGCTGAAGTCATCGGTTCGCTCAAGGGTCTGGTTTGAAGTCCAATTATCAAAGTTGTTTGTCACTAGAGGGAAGTTCACATTTTCAGAACGGACATAAGAACTCCCGGCTCCGGCACCGTTCCAGCTTTCGAAGTCCTGATAGGTGCACTGCTGAACCAGATACTCGCCGGTTTGCTCGTTGAACCGGACGAGGTAATCGCCGCTGAAGGAGCCGGTGAGGGCGATATTGGCTTGATTGGTGCCTGCCAAGTCATTGAGTGGGATGGTGGTTTTCCAGTTATTGGTATTGCCCCAAGGGATGGAGTTGCTGAGATAGCCGGATCCGGCGGAATAGCCCGAACCCTGAAAGCTGAGATTGAAGGTGCTGGCATTGGTCGTGAAGGACACAAGGCTCTGCCACAGGCCGTTGGTGAGCATGCGGGAGGAATTGGTGGTGCCGTTGATGAGGATGCCAATGTTGCCGTATTCGGAAACGTAGGCGCGGGTGGTGAAACTGCCTGACGGCGAATTAGTGAGTGGGCTTTTCTTTTCCGCAGCGCTGC
>CAYOQM010000178.1:0-5676 GCA_964406065.1 uncultured Verrucomicrobiota bacterium | reverse complement strand
AAGCTCAACTCCAAACTACCCAAGCTCAACTCCAAACTACCCAAGCCCAACTCCAAACTACCCAAGCTCAACTCCAAACTACCCAAGCTGAAGTGGAGGCTATGCGTTCTAGCAAGTTCTGGAAAATGCGACAACTTTGGGTTGATGCTAAGTCCTATATGGGCTTAGATTCTTAGCTCGACTTCATCTAAGTGTCAGCATCCTTTCAACATAGAAACTATGGTTAACTGTTATATATCCCTGCCTAGGGTCAGGTTTAAGCCCTGGGATAGCCTTTTCTCGATCACCACTGCCCTATGACAGACCCGATGGATAGCCTCTTTGCCAAGCAATCAGTGTTAAGGGTCAAACTGGCAGCCAAGATAGAGGCCCTAAAGGCTAAACAAGCTAAGCTGAAGGCCAAGATCTCCAGCAAGCTGAACCCCCTTAACTTTACCTTTGGTAAAGCTACCCCCGACATCATCATCGCCCACTGTGAAGTTAACCATAGGCAAGGGGTGGGTATCCTGCTCAAGCGACTGTTCCCGAATACGGAGAATATCTTCTCGCTGCGTTCTAGGGATCTCTACGATGGTCACCAGGACTTTGGCTTTGCCAATGCCTGCCTAAGCTACCCCGATCCGTCTCCTGATGCAGTCAGGGCCAAACTGCTCAAGTCCCTGGGAACCTCTAAAGCCCGGCGCATCCTTTCAGTGCCTTACTATACTGACGATGTTCTGTCATCCATTGCCCTCAAGGATCTCCTACAGATTCCCCTGTGCACCTACATCATGGATGACCAGAATATTTATGCCCCCAATATCCCCGACCACCTTATCCGGGAGCTGTTGGAAAAATCAGACCTGCGGCTGGGTATTTCCCCTGAGCTATGTCAGGCCTACGAAGCCAAATACGGCTTAAAGTTCTGGTTCCTGCCGGCCCTGGTGAACCCAGAGTTGATTCAAACTAATCCCTCCTTTCCCCTGGCAACCCCTCAGGCGAACCCTGGGGCTCTCCCCGCCGGAGTAATCATCGGCAATATTTGGAGTCAACAATGGCTTGATCGGCTCCGCCATCTCACCTATACCACTGGCATCAAAGTCCACTGGTATGGCAACCCCAACCGAGACTGGCTTAACTTTAGCGAAGCCGACCTGGAAGGGGATGGCATTACCTTCCAGGGCTTTCGCCCTGAGGAAGAGTTAATCGCCATCCTCAGACAGTCACCCTATGCCCTTATCTTGACCGGCAGTAGCGAAGATCGCCAAGACCGGCCTGAGCTAGCCAAACTTAGCCTACCCTCCCGCATTACCTACCTGGCAGCGGTGGCTAACCTGCCCCTGGTGTTGATGGGCAGCGGTGAGACCGCCGCTGCTAGGTTTATTGACACCATGGGGTTGGGCTTGGTGTGCGACTATACCCCCAGCAGCTTCCAAGAGGCGGTGACTAGCATTTGTTCCCCAGACCGACAAAACCAGTTTCGGCAACGGGCCGCCTACCTGGCCCCATCCCTATCGGCGAAACATATGGATCGGTGGATCTGGCGATCGCTGGAGCGCGGTCACCCCATCAACCATCGCTTCCAGCAGCTAGGCACGGTTTTATCTGGTGCCAGCGCCGTGATCACCGCCTTTGAAATTAACCCCCTCCACGGCACCGGCCCCCTGGTCAGGCGGGTTACGGAGGGTACCCCCAATATCCTATCCATCCACTCCATGGACCTCTACGATGGAGAACACTACTATGGTGACTTAAGCCTTTTCATTAACCATGATGGGCGATCGCGGCGCGAAGCCGCCGACCATGTCCTCCGTCAGGTGGGTAATAATCAAATTAAACAAATCCTCTGTGTCCCCTACCGGGCTGATGATTTGATCACCGCGATTACCCTGGCAGAACACTACCAAGCCCCCCTGGGCACTTACATCATGGATGATCAAAACGTCCAGGTTAAGGTCATCTCCGATGACCTGATGGGGGAGTTTTTAAACCGGTGCTCCCTGCGGTGGGCCACCCACCCAGAGCTGCGGGACGCCTACCAGGATAAGTACGGCCTCACCTTTCACCTGCTCCCCGCCGTTGTGCCCCATCACCTTATCTTTGAAAACCCTCAGGAGGAGGATTTTAGGCCCAGGGATTCAACCGCAGGGGTGCTGATCGGTAGCCTCTGGAGCAAGCAGTGGTTTGATATGCTGACCGCCGCCGCCACCGGGGCGGGCCTGAAACTTGACTGGTATGGTAATACCAAATACACCTACCTGGAGGTGGAGGTTGGCCAACATAGCCCCCAGGGCCTCAACCCCTGTGGCCTTATCCCCGAGTTAGATCTGGTGGAAAAAATGAAGGCGGCTGCCTTTGTGGTGGTGCCCACCGGCACCCTGGACGCCAGGGACGATCGCCAGGAACTCTCTAGGTTGAGCCTGCCGGGTCGGATCATCTTTGCCATGGCCACCTCCCACACCCCCATTGTGATTATGGGTAGCCCAGAAACCCCCGCCGCTCGATTTGTCAACCGGTTTGGGGTGGGGGTCTGTTGTGATTACAATGCCAAGAGTTTAAAAGCAGCGGTGGACTACGTTACTGCCCCAGGGATGCAACGTCAGATGCGACAACGGGCGGCTACCCTGGGTCCCAAGTTTTCAGACCATGGCGTGGCTGACTGGCTGTGGGCTTCCATCCACAGGGGAGAGGTGACGAATAGGCGATTTGAAGAACTCTTCTCCGCCTATGTTTCTTCCTTTCAGCCTTAAAACTTAGCACCATGGCTAATTAATTGGCTATATCTATGCCTCTTAGTTTCAGCATTATTACCCCTTCCTACAACCAGGGTCAATTTATCGAGCGCACCATTGCGAGTGTGATTAATCAAGTAGGGGTCGAGTTTGACTATATCGTCTGTGATGGCGGCAGCACCGACAACACCCTTGCAATTCTCCGGCAATACAATGGTCAGCTACGCTGGGTTAGTCAACCGGATGATGGCCAGGCCGATGCTGTCAACCAGGGTATCCGCGCCACCACCGGCGACATTATCGCCTGGATCAATTCCGACGACATTTATTACCCTGACGCCCTCAAGCAGGTCAAACAGATCTTTGAGACCCATCCAGAGGTGGATGTGATCTATGGGGACGCCCACCACATTGATCAACATGATCAGGTAATACAAATCTACCCCACCCAACCCTGGAACTACCATCAACTACAACAGGACTGCTTCATCTGCCAACCCGCCACCTTCTTTCGTCGCCGCCTGGTGGATCGCTATGGAGCCCTGGACTCCACCCTACGCTACTGCATGGACTACGAACTCTGGCTACGTTACGGCCAACGGGTTGATTTCTATTATTTGCCAGAAGTGTTAGCCGGTTCCAGGCTCTATAAAACTAACAAAACCCTGGGCCAGAGTCTGGCGGTACACCAGGAGATTAAGGCCATGCTGCAGAGACGGTTAGGTACCATCCCAGCCAATTGGCTGATTGGCTCCGCCCTGGCCCGGGTGGAGGCAGACTATGGCATCAGCCGCTACGATCGCCGCCAAACCTACCGCTTTGTGGCCCGCTTAGTCCAACTATCCTTTCTAGAACTGTGGCACCACAACCCCGCTGCCCTGGCGCAGGTAGCCCCGAAAATGCTGTTGTGGTTCCTACTCCCCGAGCGGGCCTGGTTTCGCCGGGAAGACATCCTGGCCCTGGTGGACCTGGGCTAGGGTATAACCGTAGCTCTTTTGCCAGCGAGAGTCACCTACAGGAGAGATCACGGTCAGTCATCTCCAGATTAGGAGGCTGTCTTACTGGTGGAAATACTATCAACGAAACTATTCCTTCCTAAAATGAACAAGCTTGGAATCTCCGTAGGAAGTTTGACGTAGCAAAGGTTAGATTGACAGGGCTGACTTGGAGTTGAAACGTGTTGTTCAAATTCCTGTTTGGCAAGTAGCCAGGGTTCATAGTTAGCAGACGTTGGTGACGGTGGACAACCGAAAGGATCAGTAAGATTGCCACAGGATTTACTTAAATCAATCACCACTAAATCTGGCTCTGTCGACCAATCTCTAAATGGACCCCAAAAACGAGTGATCTCCCACTTGTCTGTAGAGTCAGGTAGAAAGAGATAGGGATCATAGGCGATTTTTAAGGACTTTCCGGCTACGCTAGCGACCTGATCAAAGAAATCAACTAGATAACTGTACTCTGTCTGTTTCTGCTGAAACTCTGGAGTGCTACTCCGTTGGGCTAAGTTATTAAACTGATTAACCATACTTGACAGCGCATGGAAGAATGTTATATAGCCTTGAAGGATCAGAAATAACAATCCTAGGCCTAGCCCCAAGCTTCGAAGATAGGGTTTACTTTGTTTGCTGATCAGCAAACTTTCAATAATGCTAAGAATAGCAATAATCAATATGACAATTCCAATATGGAGATAAAATCCCCAGATTCGCTTTACTAGTAATAGTATAGGGGCAAATAAAGACATTGAAACTAATATCAGAAAAATACCTTTGTAATTAGAAATTAAACTGTTGAGTCTGAGGGGGAATTTGTTAGATACTGATAAATTTGATGATAAAGACAAAAAGATCCAAATCGTTATTATCACTCCACTCAAGATGAGTAAACCTATTAGTAGGTAAGCTGGGGCTGTAGTCCAATCTGATAAAATATATTGAATCCAGGTGTTAAAGCTATTGCTCTCATCGTCCAGACTATGAGAGGTACTCTCAAAGGTCCAACCATACCAGGTCTTAACACCTTGAGGGATCTTAAATAAGACCACTGGAACAGCAATACCAAAACCCAGGATAAAAACTCCGAAGGTTTTGAGCCACGCAAGAGGTCTGGTGAGGCTAGAGTGCCCTTCTAGGAATCGGATTAAAAAAGGACAGCAAATGAAAATCAACCCGATACCTAAAGCTATAAGCTGTTGGTTAACATATCCATAGGCTATCTGGTACAAACCATAGCTAACTAGACTGAGTTTGAAAAAAGTTCTCAGATGATTCTGAGCCGCTCTTGAGACTGGAAAGTCAACCCAATCAGGATTGCTAAACTGCTGTAATAAACCTAATAAAAATAGTAAAGGAAAGGCTGTCAGGACAGAAATCTTTGTCCCAAATGCTAGTCCTAAGAATAACCAGTAATAACCAAATCTGAAGCTATGCTTAGAGGCCAGGGCTAGAAAAATAGTTAGAAATAAAAGCTGCAAAGGTTCAGGCTTTGGCATTGTAGCGTAGTAGGGTGTATGGGGCAGAGTCACCAGAGCCCACAATGCTAATCCTCGCAATACCCAGGAGCGCAAAAAAGTAAAAGCAAGAATAATAAAGGCTGACAGCTGAATAATTGACTGAGTCATTCGGGTAGCAAAAATCTGGCCAGACTCACCCCAAACACGTTCTGGAATGGCGGAGATTAAGCTGGAAACGTTCCACAATATCCTGCCATATCGATGGTCTTTCCCATCAATAACCTGATCAATGAACATGGGGAAACTATCGGGGTGAAGAATCTTTCTAACCCCGTCAAAGGTGAGGTGTTCATCCATAAATAAGGCATAACCACCTTGGAGTAGGTCTGAATTGGCTTTGATAGTAAAATAAAGGGCTACGACCAAGGCCGAAGTCATTAAGATTATACCCAGGAGTTTATCGAGTTTTCTCAGGTTAGTGTGGTTGGCTGAATTAGCTTGTAAAGATGT
>CAYOQM010000177.1:0-5701 GCA_964406065.1 uncultured Verrucomicrobiota bacterium | reverse complement strand
GGTCGGAGAACGGTTTGCCGCTTTCCCGCCTCGTCGGTCGCGTAAAAGTCCACGATTCGGGCACGGCCGGTTCCTTGCCGGTCCACCCGGTTCCTGAGTGAAACTGCCTGCTGCGTGACTTGGGAGGAACCCAGGTAGTGCTCAACCACTTCGGATGTTTCACCCAGCATGCGAACCCGGCCGTGTTCGAGCCAGAGGGCGTGCGTACAGAGGTTCTCGACAGCCGCCATATTGTGGCTGACAAACAAGATGGTCCGGCCCTGCCTGACTACATCGCCCATTTTGCCGAGGCATTTCTTTTGAAATGAGGCATCACCTACTGCTAGTACTTCGTCCACGATCAGTACTTCAGGATCCAGGTGCGCTGCTACAGCAAAGGCCAGCCGTACGTACATTCCAGAAGAGTATCGCTTGACGGGGGTGTCCAGGAATTGTTCAATTTCGGAAAAGGCCACGATTTCGTCGAATCGCCTCCTGATATCGGCTATGCGCATTCCCATGATGGTGCCGTTCATGAAGATGTTCTCTCGTCCGGTTAGTTCCGGATGAAAGCCGGTGCCGACTTCGAGGAGGGATCCGACACGCCCGGTGATGAAGGCTTCACCCTCGGTGGGTTCGGTGATCCGGCTGAGTATTTTGAGCAGGGTGGACTTGCCGGCTCCTTTGCCGCCGACAATGCCGATAATTTCACCGGGTTGGACATCAAAACTAACATCGCGCAACGCCCAGAAGTCGTGGCTGTCGTGGCCATGATCCAGCGCGGGGGACGTGCCCGTGAATGTGACTTTACCCATGTGTTCGGCAACATTCCGCCGCCGGAATTTGTGGCATAAATAGGTCAGCTCGTCCGCCAGAGTGTGGCGGCTTATTTCCCCGAGGCGATAGCGCTTGGAAAGGCCTCTGACGGATATGGCTGGATTACTCATAACTAGATCGTGTCGACAAAGGTGCGCTGGGCGCGATTGAAAACGAACAGCCCGCTGATCAACAGCCCGATTCCCACGAGGAAACTGACCATCAGGATGGTCCTGTCGGGCGAGCCGGAGCCAAGAAAGGCGAACCGGTTCAATTCGATGACCCCTGCCATCGGGTTGACAGCGAGTACCCATTTCCATTTGGCAGACACTTCACTCGCTGGATAGATGACGGGAGTGGCATACATCCAAAGCTGGGTAAGAAAAGGCAGGGCAAAAGACACGTCACGATACTTGATCGTCATGGCCGACAGCCATAATCCCGCTCCCAATCCGACGCATGCGCAATGGAGGACTAGGCCGGGCATCAGGAGGATCCACCAGGAGGGGTGGATGGCGCTGCCTTTGAAATAGAAATATAAAAAGAAACCCAGGAATACTGCAAAATTAATAAGGAAGTGTCCAAGATAGGTAACAACTGATGTCAGTGGCGGCAGCAGGCGCGGGAAATACACCTTCCGCAGGATCCCGGCATTACTCACCAGTGAGGAAGCCACGCCGTTCAACACTCCCTGGAAATAGTTCCATAGGACCAGTCCGCTCATGTAAAAAAGAAAAGGAGGGAGTCCGTCAGTGCTGATTTTTGCGAAGTTCCCAAACACAACAGTGAAGACAACGGTTGTTAGCACGGGCTGAAGGATAAACCAGAGGGGCCCGAGAACGCTTTGTTTATAGATAGCGGTCAAGTCTCTCTGAACGGTGAGCCAGAACAGATCACGATTGTCCACCAGTTCGCGCCAGTTGATAATCCACCACGGTTGCCCCGCCTTGATATGGGTAATTTGCATGACCAGTTAAATATCGGTTGGAAAAGTGTTTTCTATTTCATTTTTGCGATTAGTTTGATTACGGGATTCTCCAGGACCCCCATCGCTGTGTCTCGCAATTTCCTGGCGCGTTTCACTCTGCCTAGCATGAAGTCAGCATCCGGTCCGCTGCCGGGTGCTTTCAAGATTGACTCAGCCTGCTGGAGTTCAACCGCAAGCAGGCTCATCTTGTTTCTTACGAGCATGAGCAACCCCTGGTGCAGGGCGGACGCAATGTCGTCAGCCGTCCTGTAATAGGTCTTGCGGTCACCTGCTTTCCATGAACGGCGTAGGAGTCCCAGGCTCTCCAACTGTCGTGCTGCGATGCTGATGGCGGGCTTGCTGAGCTCCAACTCCCTGGCTATGTCTTCCAGGGATTGCTCGGCGGGGGAAAGGTACAAATGAACCAGAATCTGGCCGACAATACGTCCCAGTCCGAGATCTTGGGCCGTACGTCCACCCACCTCGGTCAGTCGTTTTTTAATCTTTTCCGCCGACTCATTCATGACACTAATGACGTTTACAAAATTATTAACGCAGAAAATACATAACACGCTTGATTCAGTCAAGGCGCTTCTGCAGGGGCATCAACGGGGCACACGCTCGGCAAGGATCAGCGACAGGTTTGCCCCGCGATCCTCACGTGTGATTCGCCACAACTCAGGGGGCAGTGTTTTAAGAAAGGAGAGGATGACTTCGTTGGGTGCGTATAGCATGGGTTGGAATTGGCTTAATGACTTCGGAAGTTCAGGACTGATACGGTTGAGGAGTCCCATTTCCGGCAACCCGGAAAAGCGGTCAATCAGACACAGGAAATTTCCGGTAGGAGGCGTAAGGTGGGTGGTTTTCTCCACAGGGATCTGCGTTATGTGGGCGGTGGGTTCGGGGATCACATCGGCAAGGTTGCCTTGATCCGCGTTGAACCCTGTGTAACGACGGGTAAAAATAACCAGGTTAGGGGTCATCGAGGCACGAAGGATCAGGTCACTGGGCTTGTGGCGTTCAAACGACAGGGGTCCCTTGATGTCCCGGGCTGTGATTCGCGCGCAGGAAAGTTCCCGGAGCACGTTGGTTAGCTCGTTCTCAGCGCCGCTGGTTATGAACCGATGGCGCGGGGGAAACCGGAAAGCTAATACGGTCATAATTGCCATTCCCGAGAACATCATGGAGCGGAGTGCTTTTCCGGCACGCGCCTGTGACAAAATAATTGCGGAGAGTATTCCTCCCGCCAGCGCCACGGATTCCAGCAGGAGCCAGCCACCCCGTTGATACAGACTGAATTCCAACAGACCAGTTGAAACTTGAACAGTGTTGAGCAACCCCCATCCTCCCGCCAATCTCAAGAATGCTCCGTTCCCGTCATCGCTTGCGGCTGTCTGATGGTTGCGGAATCCAGCCAGCAATATGACTGAAAATAGACCTGCCAGTATCAGGGCAGCAATATTAATTACAGCATTACCAAAACCTCTGTGTTTAATTGTAAGCAGGTCAATCATCAACTTTCCCGCTATGTTTGTTTTCAGCCGGGTTAGAATAGGGTGTTGGGCGAGTCCTGTTTTCAGCGCGGCTCGTCTTGGGGTTTCAATCCCGGTGACCAAAGTGGACGTTGTGGTGAGATGTAGTTTGCCAGGACTCAGGAAATGATAGCAGGACAGTGCCACAGCCAGAAAAAACGGCAGCAACAGTAGAAGGGTTTGTCTCACCCAGTTTCCTGGCGTTATTATGGAGACGCCCGTTACGGCATGACGCCTGTGGGTTTCCTGAAATGGGAAACATGTCAGGCGGTGAATGAGGAGGATTAGGGCCAGAGTGAAAACAAATAGGGGGACGGAAACCGTCAGTCCAAGAAGCAGTACCGTAAAGACAACCGGAATTCCATAATTGCCCCGATCAAGGTAGACCAGCAACGCGAGAGGCAGGAGGTATAATCCAAGCTGGTTGGCAAATGCTCCCATGCCTGTCTTGATGAGGGGATAGAGCAACGGGCAGACGGCGGCTAAGGAAGCCGCGATCAGTCCTGCCGAGGGGCTGTGTCGTCTACCCAGCAAATAGAGCGTGGCAACCATGAGCATGCCGAAAAATGCGCCTCCATACCGTGCCGCCAGATAGGCATCCAGATGAAAGGTCATCACCGGCAGCGCCAATACCCATGAATAGCCGGGCGGATAGACGATGTTTCGGAGCTCGCCCTGCAGCATCACATCTCGCAGGAACTGCAGGTGTGTATAGGCGTCGGACTGTCCGAGAGCGGAATGGGTAAGGCTATCCATAGTGCGCAATGCGATGGCGGCAAGCAGGATAAGGGGGAGGAGAAGTGAGAAACGGGCAACTTTGATAGAGGGGGGGTGGCTGACAGGGACGCGCAGCGAATAATACAGGCTAATGATGAGCCAAAGCAGGAAATAAGCACACATTTCCATGGCAGGATAACGAGCCACGAGGTGGTTCCAGAAAAACCCGAGCAGCGCCTGGGAGGATAGCCCGAGGCCAGCAGACATGACCACTTGCGTGGTTCGGTCCGCTGCAGGCTCAATGCGACGCATGGCGATAAACGGTGGCAGGATGTAGGCAATGAGGAATGCCGTCAGAATGGCTAAACTATCGAGACAATTCCAGATCATGAGGATGTCAGGAACTTGAGACAGGCGGCAACAATACGGCGACTGGCAAAGCCATCGCCATAGGGATTATGGGCGCCTGACATTTTGTTGTAGAGTGCGGGACGAGTCAGCAATGCGGTCGTTTCCTTTACAATGTTGCGGGTTACGGCGCCCACCACCTTGACCGTTCCCGCCTTCACCGCCTCTGGGCGCTCGGTTGTGTCACGCATGACAATGACCGGCTTACCCAGGCTAGGGGCTTCCTCCTGTACCCCGCCGGAATCCGTCAGGATTAAAGTGGCACAATTCATGAGGGCTACGAATGAAAGATAATCCAAGGGTTCAATGAGATGGATATTATTCGAATTCAAGCAAGAAGAATTGGTGGAATTGCAGCGCGCCGAATGAAGCATGCGCATAACGGGTTTCCGGATATTAGGATTGAGATGCACAGGATAGATAAAGTGGGTTGTTGGGAAACGGAGTCCCAGTTCGGCGATAGCCTGGCAGATATTTTCGAAGCCCGTCCCGAAATTCTCGCGGCGATGTCCGGTGATGAGGACAATCGGCAGTCGTGACTTGAGATCAGCGATTCGCGCCCCGGGCTGAAGAAAATCGGGCAGGCCCGGAAGATGCGGTGGCGCCTTCTTGACCCTGTCCAGAGCGAGATAAAGGGCATCGATAACAGTATTGCCGGTGACGGTGATCGCCTTTCCCGGAATTCCTTCCTTGAGCAAGTTCTTCCGGTTGTTTTGGGTGGGGGCAAAATGCAGGGAAGCCATCCGACTGGTCAGAATACGATTCAACTCCTCCGGCCAGGGAGATTGGAGATTACCGGTGCGAAGGCCCGCCTCAACATGGGCAATGGGGATATGGTGATAGAAGGCCGCCAGGGAAGCGGCGAGGACCGTGGTGGTATCTCCCTGAACGATTAGTAAGTCTGGTTTTTCCAAAGCCAAATAGCGGCCTATGGACGCTATTGCCCGAGCGGTGAAACCGGACAAGGTCTGGTTATTTCTCATGAGATCAAGATCGACATCCGGTTTGATGCCGAAGGTGTCCAGAACTTGGTCTAGCATGTGACGGTGTTGCGCCGTGACGCAAACGCGGCATTTAATTCTTGGCTCCAGTTTCAGGGCTCGTATCACGGGCGCCAATTTAATCGCCTCAGGCCGGGTTCCGAAAATAACGGAAATGGTTTTCAACGACTTCATGGTCATTCCTATAGCATGAACCGTGGGCCCCGACAATGTGAGAACTTCTGCTTCAGCGGTTCCGAAAGTGGGCGGGGCGGCGCGCAGGATGAGCGCTATAAGAGGCT
>CAYOQM010000176.1:3744-5701 GCA_964406065.1 uncultured Verrucomicrobiota bacterium | reverse complement strand
GGCTTGAGGAGCAGGGGTTGACGATCGCCCGCACCTACGACTGTATGGTCGTAACCTTCGGCGGAAGCATTCTTCCCGGCTACACCCGCGACGACGGAAGCAAGCGGAAGGATGAGTACCGAGCCACCTTCCAGTTGTTCTTCACGGCGTTTCCCAATGTCAGGCTGGGATCCGGACGGCGGGACTGAAATGTCCATTCCCTCCCTCGCTCTCTTTACCGATCCCCTGCTGATGGGCGCTGATCCCACTGAAGGATTGGTTGCGGTGGAGCATGAGGAACGGGCAGAGGGCGACAGCATGGTGCTGTTCTGGCGGAAAGGGAATGATCGAGTCAAGACGGAAGAGCCCTTTTCCCCCTTCATCTGGCTGGCGCGGGAGGATCTTTTCGAGGGGCTGGCCGGGGACGGCATATTGGAACCTCTTGCCGGAGATGCCCCGTTTCGCTGGCGGGTCCGTTTCCAAACCTGGAAGGCCTGCCAGAAGGCCAAGTCTGCCCTGGCCAGAAGCACCGGCGCGAATGCGGGCAATCCCCAGGCGCCTTACTTTCTGTTGTCCGATCCCGTACAACAATATCTCGCGCAAAGCGGGCGCACCTTGTTCAAGGGCATGCGGTTCGCGAACCTGCGCCGTATGCAGGTGGATATCGAATGTCTTACGAGCAGCGGGTTCGAATTCTGCAACGCGGACCGGGAGGGGGACCGCATCATCGTCATTGCCCTGGGCGATTCGTCGGGCTGGCACGAGGTCCTGTCCGGAGCCGAACTGGATGAGAAGACCCTTCTGGAACGCTTCGTGTCCTGCGTTAGGGGGCGGGATCCGGATGTCATTGAGGGACACAATATCTTCAACTTCGACCTTCCCTACCTCTCCGCCAGGGCCCGGCGTTGGGGTGTCAAACTGGCCCTGGGTCGCAACGGTGCCGTCCCGGAAACTCGCCCCAGCCGTCTTACTATCGGGGAACGCACCGTCTCCTATACCCGGTGCGAAATATTTGGACGGCATGTTGTCGACACCTATTTCCTCGTTCAGTCCTATGACATCACGCATCGCGTCTTGGAAAGCTACAGCCTGAAGAGTGTGGCGCGCCATTTTGGGATCGCCCCTGCGGAACGGGTCTATATCGAGGGACACGAGATCGGTTCGGAGTTTCAGCGGGACCCGGAGAAGGTGCTGCGGTATGCGCGGCATGATATCGAGGAAACGGAGGCGCTTAGCCGGCTGCTTTCACAAAGTGCGTTCGTGCAGGCCCAGTTGATCCCGCTCTCCTATCAGAATATCACCGTGCGGGGGAACGCCACCAAGATCGATGCCCTCATGCTGCGCGAATATGTCCGGCAGAACCAGTCGATTCCCTTGCCGGACAAGGGGCGTCCCTTCGCGGGGGGCTATACCGACCTGTTTGTGGAGGGCGTGGTCAGGACGGTGCATCATTGTGACGTGAGGTCGCTGTATCCGTCGCTTATGCTGTCCCGTCGGATCGGGCCCCGCCACGATGCGCTCGGCGTATTCCCCCGGTTGCTGGAGCAGTTGCGCCGTTTCCGGCTGGAGGCGCGGGATCAGGAGAAGTCGGCAAAGACGGAGCTTGAGCGGTCGCATTTCAACGCCCTGCAGGCCACCTTCAAGATCCTGATCAACTCCTTCTATGGCTATCTGGGATTCGACCAGGTCCGGTTCAGCGACTTTGATGCCGCCGAGCGCGTTGCTGCCGAGGGGCGCGAGATCCTGCGGCACATGATCCGGTGGCTGGAGCAGGCCGGGGCCAGGCCGGTGGAGATTGATACCGACGGCGTGTACTACGTGCCACCGGAGGACGACACCGAGGCCCACCGAACTGCGTTCAGGAAGGCCTTTGCCGCGTCCCTGCCCGCCGGCATCGAAATCGAGTTTGATGGCGAGTACACCGCCATGTTCCGCTACAAGATGAAGAATTACGCCCTGTTGACGAAGCAGGGCGAGA
>CAYOQM010000176.1:0-3734 GCA_964406065.1 uncultured Verrucomicrobiota bacterium | reverse complement strand
AGTCGCGGGGGCTGGAGCCGTTCCAGCGGAAGTTTCTCAAGGATATGATCCGCCTGAAACTGGAAGGCCGCGACGCGGAACTGCCGGCGCTGAAGGCCCGCTACGAGGAGGAGATCAGCGGGCGGAAGTGGCCGGTAACTTTGCTGGCCAAGACGGAAACCCTTCGGGATGCTCCCGCCACCTATGCCGCCAAGATCGTCGAGAAAGGCCGGGGGCGCAATGCGGCCTATGAACTGGCCCTGAAGTCTGGGCGCGACTACCGGGCAGGTGACCAGTTGTCCTATTATGTCGCCGGGACGAAGAAAAGCGTCCAGGTTTTTGCCGCCGCCCGGCTGGTGTCGGAGTGGAATCCCGTTGAGCGGGATGAGAATGTGCCGTACTATGGGTCGAAATTGGATGCGCTCTACGAGAAGTTCTGCGGCGGCAAGCTCGGGGGCGACGGGGAGGAATGATGAATCGGAAAAACGGGTTTACGTTGATTGAAATCCTGATTGCCATGACGATCATCGGGATCCTGTCAGGCGTGGTTGGCCTGTCCGTGGCGGGTCACCTGCGCAAGGCCAAACTCGAGGCGGCGCGGTCCCAGATCAAGACCTTCCAGACGGCCTTGCAGATGTACAAGGCGGCGCATGCCCAGTATCCCTCGACGGCTCAGGGGCTGGAGGCTCTGTGCGTGGCGCCCACCATTCCGCCGTTGCCGAAGGATTATCCGCCCGAGGGGTATCTGGAAAGTCGGAAACTTCCCGCCGATCCCTGGGGCAATCCCTATGTCTACCTGGTGCCCGGACGCAAGAGCGAGCAGTACGAGATCATCAGCTATGGCTCCGATGGCGAGGAAGGCGGAACCGGTGAAGCGGCGGATCTCAGCAGCGGCCAGTTCTAAGGGATTCACTTTGATCGAGACGCTGGTCGCCCTGGCGATACTTGGCGTGATCGTCGGGGTGCTGGTACGAGTTCATCTCCAAACCCTCCGCGCGGCGGAGTTTTCCAAGTTGCGGGGGCAGGCGGTGTTGGAGTCGGAAACCATCCTCACCGGCGCCCTGCTGGGGGACGACCCGAAAGCCATGATCGAAGAGGCGCAGAGACAGGGGTGGAAGGTGGCCGTGGAGAAAGCCGGTGAGCCCGGCGGACCGGTGTTCACGGAATGGCGTGTGGCGGTATCCAACCCCGGCGCTCCCGTGGTGGTGATGATGTTGCGCGATGCCACGGCGACAGGCAAGGTCTCCAAGGCCGGTCCCTGAATAACCTTACGAAGGAGTAGACATGTCGGACAAATTTTTGAAGTTGAAGGAGATTCTGAAGCAAACCGGCGGTGTGGCCGTGGCCTTTTCCGGCGGGGTCGACAGCACGTTCCTCGCGGCGGTGGCCCAGCAGGTGCTCGGGTCCCGCGCCATCGCGGTGACGGCGTTGTCGGCCACCTATCCCGCATGGGAGCAAAAGGAAGCCTTGGAGTTGGCACGCCGTATTGGAATCCGCCACATCGAGGTGTCGACCCATGAGTTGGACGACCCTTGTTTTGCGCAGAATCCGCCCGACCGGTGCTATTACTGCAAGAAGGAGCTGGTTCATTTTGTCCGCGCGGCCGCCGATCGGGAGGGAATACATTTCATTGCCGACGGCACCACGGTGGATGATCTCGGCGACCACCGTCCGGGGCGCCGGGCACTGGCCGAGGGGGGGGCCATTAGTCCGCTCCTGCAGGCCGGACTGACGAAGAACGAGGTCAGGGAGTTGTCACGCCAGATGGGGCTGCCGACGGCGGATAAGCCTTCCCTGGCCTGCCTGGCCTCCCGCATTCCCTATGGTACGGCCATTACCGCGGACAAGTTGAAGGCGGTTGACGAGGTAGAGAATGTCCTGTGGAAACTGGGCTTCAAGCAGCTCCGGGTCCGCCATCACGGGGAGATAGCCCGGATCGAGGTGCCTCCCGACGAATTGGCGCATCTGTGCGATTCCGTCATCCGCGCGCAGGTTCTCAAGGTGGCCAAAGCGTCAGGATTCAAGTACGTGACCGCCGATCTGCAGGGTTACCGCACCGGGAGCATGAATGAAGTATTGCCTGATACGGCGACGCGTCCGGACCGTCGCTAGCCGTCGGTGAACCGCGCCCTTGGGCAAGGAGGACGAATGAAGGCCAGATGCGAATGGTGCGGGAATGATCCCTTATATGTTGCGTATCACGATGATGAGTGGGGGCTTCCTGTTCATGATGAGCGACGCCTCTTCGAAATGCTGATTTTAGAGGGCGCGCAAGCAGGGTTGAGTTGGATAACAATCCTGAAGAAAAGAGAGCGCTACAGAAAAGCCTTCCACGAATTCGATTGCGAAAAGATCGCCGCATACACCTCGCGGGACATGAAGCGTTTGCTGGGTGATCCGGGAATCGTTCGCAACCGCCTGAAGGTCCAATCCGCCATTGATAATGCGCGCTGTGCCTTGGCGATAAAAGACGAGTTCGGATCCTTGGACGCGTTTCTCTGGAAATACGTTGACGGGGTTCCCCTTCAGAACAAGTGGAAAAGGATGGGTGATATCCCCGCGCAGACAACGCAGTCCGTGGCGATGAGCAGGGATCTTAAACGGCGCGGATTCAATTTTGTCGGCGCGACCATTTGCTATTCGTTCATGCAGGCCGTCGGCATGGTGAATGATCACACCGCCGACTGCTTTCGGAGCAGGGAGATCAGGAAAATTGTCCGACAAGACGCCTGTGTGTGAGGCTTCACAGGGGCATGCCCCGGAAACAGGACTTATTGTTCCGGGCTGCAAAAAAGTTTCAGGGGGCCGTCGGTGTAGATGAGTTGTGCCCCGGGTGGTGCAGGACGACCTTCCCCGTTCACGGTAATGGTGTAAAGCCTGTTTCCGTTCCCGTACCAGTCGGTGTCGGAGCCCTTCAGGAAAATGATTCCCCTCAGGTAATTAATGTAGAGCCAGGCGTCAATACTTGGTTTCCCGGTCAACTGTGGGGGGGGGCGGAGGTTTATCCCGGAGGTGCTCTTGGTGTCGACTGAGAATCTGGGGCAGCCAGAGACATAGGCTTGGACGAACGTGCGGGTCCGCTCAGGCGCCTCGATCCGGAAAGGGCCCTCCGGGTCAAAGCGTTCCAGAAATAGAGCCGTGCGGTATTCGGCTTTCGTAGGGGAACACATAGCCTGGTTGATGACGATGGTGAAAGCGACGGCGACGCTAAGTACGAAAAGAACGGTTGCCGTGTTCTGCCATCGTGTGTTCAACTGTGTAAACCCGATGACCGCCGCAAAGGCGATGAAGGGCAGGGCCCCGTACATGTCCAGGACGCAGGATAGGGGTAATAAAGCCAATGCCGCTGCAAGCATGCCTCGCACAGAATAGGGCGCTGACGGGACGGGGGGGGTGGCCAATCCCCAGAGGGCCAATGGCAGCAGGAATCCGAACCGGGTGAGCAGGCTCCAACTGAACCATACCGGGGAGAACCCTGCCAATGCGAAGCCGGCACCTAGTGAAGCCAGCAGCAGCAATCCCATGACAAGTCGTCCGCGCGCCAGAAGGAGTGCGGGGGAAAGAAGCAACAGGGTGGGAATGAGCAGAAGGCCGACACAACCGGCCTTGTGCGATAGGGCCAGAAGCACCGTCATAGCCAACAGAGACAAAAGCCATGACAACCCGGGGAGTGGGGCGTGGTTATGGATCCGGCGTAACAACGGCGCCCTGAAAAGCACCAACAGGTAAAGGGGGAGGAACGCCAGCAGCATTCC
>CAYOQM010000175.1:0-5704 GCA_964406065.1 uncultured Verrucomicrobiota bacterium | reverse complement strand
GATCCTAAGTCTTGCGTGTCTGCCAATTTCACCACTCGCCCAACCTGTTTACTATCAAATACTTATGACTGCATTCGGATGTTATTGTTTGATGTGTTTGCGTCAGTTTGCGCCATTATTTCGGCAGATCAAACCGCATGAAATATATCGCAAACACTGTTGTTTCAATGACATCTGGGTCAAAGATACATGAGTGGAACTACCCGGTCAAGGATCGTGCATAGTGTTGCGCATACTGGCGCACAAGCGCATGAATCCCGAAATCTGAAAATTCGACTGATGGTTGATTCCCCCCAGATTTGGAGGCGGCGAAGCGGATGGTAATCTTGCGGCGATCCCGGATGACGCGCGCTGCCACATGGAAGAGATGGAAGCGTAACGACAGGAGGGGCAGGTTGCGGATAGGGTATGGTCACACAGCAGGGAGGGTAGACGGATGATGACACGTCGGGAGCGATTGATGGCGACATTGCAGGGGCGGCCGGTGGACAGGCCCCCGGTAAACTTTTATGAACTGGGCGGGTTTGCCATCGATCCCGCCGACCCCGACCCCTACAACATCTACAATTCCCCGGACTGGAAACCGTTGCTGGATCTGACGGAGCGCCATACGGACATGATCCGGATGGTGAGAGCGGTCCGGGCGCGTTCCCATGAGCCCGCCATGGCCGCACGGCAGGCGGAATTTTTCAGGCAGACCGTGGTGGACAACGGGGATACGAGGGTGACGCGCACGGAGGTAACGGCCGGGGGGAGGGTCATGACCCAGGTGTCTGTCCGCGAGCGCGAAATGAACACAGACTGGACGACCGAACACCTCCTGAAGAGCGTCGAGGATGTTGAGGCCTATCTCTCGATTCCCGACGATGTTTTCGGGGAGCTGATCGACGTGAAGCCGCTGGAGGCCGTTGAAGCGGCCCTGGGCGACCGTGGAATCGTGATGGTCGACACGGAGGACCCGTTGTGTGCGGCGGCCACGCTGTTCAGCATGGAAGACTACACCACCATAGCCTTCACTGAGCGGGAGCTGTTCACGCGGTTGCTTGACAAGATGGCCCGGCGCGTCCTGTCCCGTACGGAAGAGGTCAGCCGCCGTTTCCCTGGCCGCCTCTGGAGGATCTACGGCCCGGAATTCGCCTCCGAGCCCTACCTTTCACCTGAATTGTTCAAGGATTATGTAGTGCGGTATGTAGGGCCTATGGTGCGGGCGATCCAGAAGCATGGCGGGTTTGCGCGTATTCATTCTCACGGGAGGCTACGGGGGATCCTCCCCCTGATCGCGGAGATGGGGGCTGATGCTTTGGATCCGATCGAGCCTCCGCCTCAGGGCGACATGGAGCTCCGTGAAGTACGGGAGCGGTTTGGGGAACAGATGGTCCTTTTCGGGAATCTCGAGATATCGGACATCGAGAGGATCCCGACGGCGCAGTTTGCTGAAAAAGTGAAACGCGCCCTGGATGAGGGGATGTCGGGATCCGGACGCGGATTTGTGTTGATGCCCTCCGCCAGTCCTTACGGCCGTCACATTTCCCCGCTCTGTCTCCGGAACTACGAAACCATGGTCGAACTGGCTGCCGGTATTTCAGCCGGCTGAGAATCGGACCGATTCCCGGCGGGTTCCCGCTGTGGCGAATGCGGCGATTGACAAGAGTGGTTGCGGGATGTAATCAGGTGGCAATACAGGAGGGAAGCCATGGATCGAAGACAGAAACTCAAGCGGGCACTAGCTCACCAGGACGGTCCGGTCCCCATGGACTTTGGCGGGACTGCCGTAACCGGTATGCATGTGTCGGTCGTTTCGGCGCTGCGGGATCACTATGGGCTGGAAAGACGGCCGGTCCGGGTGATTGAGCCCTATCAGATGCTGGGGGATCTGGACGATGACCTCATGGATGCCCTGGGTGTTGATGTGGTGGGAATTTATGGCCGGACAACCCTCTTCGGGTTTACCTTGGAAAACTGGAAGGAATGGACCACGCCATGGGGTCAGCCGGTGCTGGTGCCGGGCCAGTTCAATGTTACGGTCAAGGGCGGGGATGTGTACATCTATCCGGAGGGGGACACCACGGTTCCGCCCAGCGGGCACATGCCTGAAGGAGGGTATTTCTTCGACGCCATCATCCGCCAGGAGCCCATTGACGAAGAGCGGCTCAACCCCGACGACAATACGGAGGAATTCGGCCCGATTACGGATGAAACGCTTGCGTATCTGAACCGCGAGGCGCAGAAGGCGTCGGCCTCGGGACGGGGCGTGATTGCCAGTTTTGGAGGGACCGCCTTCGGAGACATCGCGCTGGTGCCGGGTCCGTTCCTGAAGCATCCCAAAGGGATCCGGGATGTTGCCGAATGGTATGTCTCGACGGCCATGAGGCAGGATTACGTCCATGCCGTCTTCGCCCGGCAACTCGAACAGGGTTTGGCCAATCTCGCCAGGATTCATGCCGTGGTCGGCGACAGGGTGGATGCGGTGTTCCTGTGCGGAACCGATTTCGGCACCCAGCAGGCGCAGTTCTGTTCGACGGCGACCTTCGATGAACTCTGGCTGCCCTACTATTCCAGGATGAACGACTGGATTCACCGCCATACCACCTGGAAGACCTTCAAGCATTCCTGCGGTGCGGTCGAGCCGTTCATGGAACACTTTATCAAGGCCGGGTTCGACATCATTAATCCGGTCCAGTGTTCCGCCGCCGGCATGGATCCCCGGACACTCAAGGATCGGTATGGTGATCGGCTCGTATTTTGGGGGGGCGGGGTGGACACGCAGAAGACGCTGCCCTTCGGGACGCCGGCTCAAGTCCGTGAACAAGTCCTGCGCCGCTGTGAGATTTTCTCCCGGAAGGGCGGGTTTGTTTTCGATGCCATCCACAATGTCCAGGCCAAGTCCCCGGTGGCCAACGTGGTCGCCATGGTCGAGGCCGTGAAGGAGTTCAACGGCAACAAGGGCTGAGGCCGGCGGCGGTGGTTTTTCTTGCCCCTGAAGCCTGCTTTCCGATATATTCCCCGCTTTTAGACAAGAGAAGACAGGGATTTGAAGCCAAACACTCGGGAGAGAAGCGTTATGGACTATGGTTTGAATGAAACACAGGTGATGATCCGCGATCTCGCTCGGCAGATTGCGCAGGAAAAAATCAAGCCGATCCGCGAGCATTACGACGAGGCGAACGAGTTTCCCCATGAGATCGTCAAGGTGTTTGCAGATGCCGACCTGTGCGGCGTCTACATTGGCGAGGAGTACGGCGGAATGGGTGGCGGGATCATGGACCTGGCCGTATGCGTGGAGGAGTTGTCGAAGGTCTGCAGCGGTATCGCGCTGGCTCTTGCGGCCACGGCACTGGGCACCTTTCCAATCATCCTGTTCGGTACCGATGAGCAGAAAAAGAAGTTTCTGCCCCGCATTGCCTCCGGCAAGTCCCTGGCGGCATTCGGGTTGACCGAGGCCAATGCCGGATCCGATGCCGGCGGCATTAAGACGACCGCCGTCCTGGATGGCGACCACTACGTGTTAAACGGAACCAAGCAATGGATCACCAATGGCGGCGAGGCCGAAATTTATACGATCGTGGCGATGACCAACAAGGCCAAAGGTCCCCGCGGCGCGTCGGCGTTCATTGTGGAGAAGGGCACTCCGGGCTTCACCTTCGGCAAGAAGGAGAACAAGATGGGTATCCGCGCTTCCGCCACACGCGAACTGGTGTTCCAGGACTGCCGTATTCCCAAGGCCAACCTGCTTTCGAAGGAAGGCATGGGGTTCATTGTGGCCATGAAAACGCTGGACAGTTCCCGTCCCGGCGTGGCCGCGCAGGCGCTCGGCATTGCCGCCGGCGCCCTGGATGAGGCCGTCGAGTACAGCCGCCAGCGCCGCCAGTTCGGCAAGCCGATCTGTTCGTTCCAGGGCGTCCAGTTCATGCTGGCCGACATGGCGACGCAGGTTGAGGCCGCCCGCGCGCTGGTCTATGCCGCCGCCCGCTATATCGACAGCGGGGCCAAGGACATCAGCAAGATCTCGGCCATGTGCAAGCTGTTTGCCTCCGATACGGCCATGAAGGTGACGACCGATGCCGTGCAGGTTCTGGGCGGATATGGCTATATGCGTGAATACCCGGTGGAGAAGATGATGCGGGATGCCAAGATCACCCAGATCTACGAAGTGACCAATCAGATTCAGCGTGAAGTCATCGGGCTGGGTCTGATCAAGGAGTCTGCCGCCGCGAAAAAATAACCTTCCCGCGGGAAGGCAGGAGAGATCGGGTCGGCAGGCTGTCGCGGCAGGCCGGCCCGATTGTTTAAACGCCATGGTCGAAGCCGAGAACATGCTCAAGCGGGTCCGGATGTTCGTGACCGATGCGGATGGCACGCTCATGGGGCATCGCCCGGAATTCGACCAGTACCGCGACTTCCGCGGCAAGATCAACGAGCTGCGAAACACCCATGGCGCCGTCTGGGTGGTTTGCACGGGACGCAGCCTTCGCGGCTACAAGCGCATTTTCAGGCCCATGAATGTCTTTGGCATCAATCCGGATTTCGTGATTGCGAACCATGCCTACATCTATGAATGCAAGCGCTGGGGATTCATGCCGCACTGGATTTGGAACCTGCGCGTTCTCCGGCTGCAGTGGCGGGAGCGATGGGCACTTCGCCGGGCTATACCAAGATTGCGCCGGGCTGTGCTTTCCCACAATCCCTTTGCGCGGCTGGTCTATTGCAGCGGGGATCGGCTCTCCTTTCAGTTCGACGACGACAGCGCGGCCAATTATTCAGCCGGGATCCTCCGGGAAGGGGTTCGGCGCCACAGGTATCTCCAGATGTTTGAAACCCCGGGCGAGATCAATGTGCGCGCCATTCCCTTCACCAAGGGCCTCGCGGTCAGTGAATTGGCCCGGCACCTGGGGGTGTCCAACACCCAGATCCTGGTGGTGGGCGACGGGCACAACGATATCAGCATGATCGAGATGACGCCGCCCTGCATGACGGCCTGTCCGGGTAATGCGGTCGTCGAAGTGATCGAAGCCGTTCACAAGACGGGGGGGCATATTGCCACAGGGAACAGTCTGGGCGGAGTGATCGAGACGCTGACGGCCTATGAAACAGGGCGGATCAGCAGCGAACTTCCCGCGGGATGGAGCGGGGTCGGATCCTCCTCCAAGCCATATCCTGCAAACAGGACTTCTGTATTTGGTTCCCTGATGGTGGTGTCGCTGGTGATCTACACCACCCTCCTGGTGGTGGGCTCCTTTTGCCAGTTCCCCGGGCGGACGACGCTGATGAAGCCCTATCACAAATTGATTGAAATGATCTGGTCGTCCATTGGTCATCCTGGGAAATGATTACCATGCTCACAAGTACAGGCTTTATCGGGGCCGGGAAGATGGCGGAAGCCATGATTGCTGGATTGATAGAAAGAAAGTTTGTGGCGCCCGGCGATATTTTCGCCTCGGATGTCGATTCCGCCCGACTGGAAGAACTTCGCCGACGGTACGGGATTTCAACCACCCCTGACAACGCCGGGGTAGTCGCCCGGGCTTCGCTCTGTGTGCTGGCGGTAAAGCCCCAGCAACTGGATGCGGTGTTGCGCGAACTGGCGCCATCGATCGGTAGCGCCCACCTCATGGTTTCAATTGCCGCCGGCAAGACGACGACGCACCTTGAATCGCTGCTGCCCGCCGGCCGCTTCATCGAGATCTACGTGAAATGCGATCTGGAA
>CAYOQM010000174.1:2269-5717 GCA_964406065.1 uncultured Verrucomicrobiota bacterium | reverse complement strand
CGTGCCGCCCCTTCAGGCGCAGTGCGCAGAGCGACCTCAGATAGTCGAGGTGCTGTGCCAGGTACTCCAAGTTACTCCCAAACGGCTTGATCGGCTTCGACTCCGTCCTCATCGTAACGCCCTCCTAACCCTATATTGCACGTTGGGCCGAAAAATCCGGAAAAATCTCAGTGCGCCCCGTCTTCTTTCAACCGTCAGCAGCCTGTGGCGGGTTGCGACGAGCCTTTTAAGAGGGTGAAGGAACGAAACGCCGCCGGTAATGCCCCGCTTTGCCGGGAGCGGGGGTGACCGGGGCTGGTGTGCAGCAAGTCACCTACGGTACTGATTGCGGTGACCATAGGATCATCTACGATGGCGTCGTGTCAGTTCAAGGCCCGCTGCGGCCACCTCATTGCACGCGCCGCCCGTTGACAAAATGGCTGATCGGTAGTGACGACCCCACGTCAGAACGTCCATCCTTGCTCAACCCAAACGATGCGACATGGGATTTCCTGCCCGTCGTTCCCCTTCGTCGCCGCTGGGATGAAGCCGTTGCCTGTTGCCGTGTTCGAGTGCTAGACTGACACCATGAAGAAGAACAGCTCTCCTTCGCGGTCTAGTCGGCGTAGCGCTGTAGGTACACTTCAAGTGCCCCGCTCAGGGCCGCCCGCCCGCGCCCCCTGGTGGCTGAGCTTGCGTAGCCTTAGCTCGTTGAGTGTGTCGCGGTCGAGCGGATTGAACTATGTAAGGAGCGTGATGATCTGGAATTGGCGGTCGCAGTTCAAGCGCTGGCGGGCAGGAGGCAAGCCGTACGGCGTCAGCGATGAGACGTGGGCTGAGGCGACAGACCCCAATGAGCTCGGAAATCGGTCGTGTCGGGCCATGGCGGATGCCAACCGCATAGCGCCGGGATGTGTATTCGCCAACGCTGACATCTGCGCCAAGTTGGGAGAGCTCCTGTTTCGAGCACGACATCTCAGGGGGGGGGAGGCCGCGGAGGGCTCACGCCGCATGCTGAGCGTTCTCTTCCCGCACAAGCCGCGGGGAAAAGCCGGTGGCTTGACCGGGATGCACCTTCGTGCTTTTGAGGATGTGCTGGGAGACATTGTCGTTGTGCGGACGGTGTACGAGGGCCTCTGCAGGACATTGCAAAGCTATGAGGCGGCTTTCGAGAAACTGTCCCAGATATTTACCCAGTTCCGAGAGCTTGATCGTGATTGGCAGCTTCGGGTGTCTGGCCACAAGCATAAGCAGAATCCCCAGATCACGGCGGCGGAAATCATCGGTCGAGGGCTGGGTTACAAAGCCGACTCGGTGCTTGGCGCCCTGGGGACGCTGCGAGACTTGACGAAGAGCGCGAAGGCATACGGCCGCAAAAGGGGGCGAATGATCATCGATGCCGTCGCCACGGACCAACTGTCCGTCGAAGACTTCGAGCGGCTGTGGGGCGTGGGCTGCCCTCAGTGCGGCTGGAAGATGGTCGGCGACCTGAGTCCCCAGGTGGTGTGTTCGGCGTCGCCCGTCTTTGCCCTTTGCGGCAATTGCGGTGCGTGGCTCGATCCGTATGCAGACAACGACGATTCCCTTCTACTCGACCGCCACGGTGTTGGCGACAATAGAGCAGTCGGGCGCAGAAAGAGCGTGGCCGCATTCCGGCCTTGCCCTGCGCGCCAGAATGTCCTGATGGCCATTGGAGATGCTAGGCATAACTGGCAGGCGGGCACGACAACGGGTGGTCGCCGGGCGAATTCAGGTGACAGGTGACACAAGAAAGGGGGCAGATGATGGCTAGCATCTTTGCCTCGTTCGACTCCGTGGCGTTGGGTCCGATCTCTGGATCCAAGGCTGGATGATTTTGGCGCAGCACATCGATACATTTCCGCCCCGAACCGAGCTGTCCGCCGGAACGACTGATATCAGATGTCGCCCCTAGTGGAGTCACGCCCCGGTCAAGATGTCTTCAGGGAATGCGTCATCTTCGCTTTTGACCATAACTCCTTGACCATCAGTGCCCTTGCTCGTTGTAACATTGCGAACGACTCCTGACGACACCTGTGCAATGGCTGCATCGACATCGGCAACGCCAATGAGTTCGGTGCCTGTAGCTCCGCTGGCGACAATTGTTTCCGCAATACTCCACCAGACCGCTCTCACCCCCCTGTAGAAGGTCTTGCTTTCCAACGCATAGGCCGCGATGCGGGGTGTAGCGTCGGGGTGGGGGAAGAGGAGAAGTCCAAGTTCACCCACGAGGATGTTGAACTGATCGAGAATACCATTCGACGCAGCCTCCTCCAGGTTGACAAGACTTGGATCGGGCAGGCACATCACGGCGGTCAGACGGTTCACGAACTCCCGAATGTAGCCGTATTCACGAATCGCATCGAGTACGTAGGCCGGCGGCCCTGCGTTTGGGGATGCAGAAAACCCAATTCCGCTCTGCGACTTGCGCTTCCTGATGATCACTTCAAGTCCCGGAAATGCCCCTGCAAAGGCGAAGAATGTCCCGCGACTGTCAAAGCTGAGAGGACGTTCCATCGCTCGCTTGCCTCCAATTTGGAATTCGGCTCCCTGCATGGGCACGAGCATCTCCTGCTGGACTGTGGTGGTGGTGATGTCCCGGCCTTGACGAATGGCCTTCTTGTCCCATTCATCAGTGAAGGCGATGCCGAACCTTGCAGCATGAAGGTCTCCTCTGGTCCGCATCATCAGCGACTTGAAGAGATCGTCCAACTTCCCGCCGACGTAGCCCTCGGAGGTCATTGCCGTCGCCGCCATGCTGGCAAAGGGGCACCCTATAGCCTTTGCGGCTGTTTCAACCAGGAACGTCTTTCCACAGCCGGAATTGCCAACGATCAGCACAGCCTGATTCCCAGTCCCGGAATCCAACCCTTTGCGTAGCAGGCTTGCCCGCGCAAGGTGCATGACCAAGCGGCTTGACAAGGCACGGACTTGCTCGTCCAAGCCGGCCACATGAGCGCGGATCTTTTCCTGCAGTTCGGATACTGACGGGATCGGCCCTGGGGTGGCTGCGTCTTTCTGTAGCGCATCGGCGTCGTTGGGCAGCGGCGGCATCCTGTCTTTGGTCAGGAACCCCTGTGATCGCGAACCACCTGATAACCACTGCACGGTCCGAATCGGCAGGTGCACACGGGAGAAATGGCTCTCGCCGTCGCGGATCGTTCCGGCGAGCGTGCTTTCCGTAAGCATGGCGCCAATCTCATGACGCGCCCGTAGAAGGGCCTCCGATGGCGTCAACCGGCGATCGGCGACCGCTGCGGCTAGCGGCCCAACGTCGCAGGCATTTCTGGACATACGCAGGCACTGCCAGGAGAGAAAGGAAACGATTCTTATCCTAAGGTGCGCCACAGCGGTATCCTGACCGCGGCGGATGCCAAGTGCCTTGCGGGCGATGGCGTAATTGCGGGCCTTGGCAAGCACGTCCGCGGTGCTGGCATCCACCCGTTCGGGT
>CAYOQM010000174.1:0-2259 GCA_964406065.1 uncultured Verrucomicrobiota bacterium | reverse complement strand
GTCCCGCCTTGGACACTCTGTGGGCTGCAGGAATCGGTCGGATCCCGCAGAAGCTGGCCGAGATCGAGAATCGCGGCCGGCAGCGTCAGCTCAAGCGCACTGTCGATGGTTGCCACGTCATTCCCCCGGAAGTATCATATGGACGGTTGCACGGCAGCAGAGTTGGCTTTGTTCATTCATGCCGAGGTCGCCCTCTGCAGTGTCGCGAGATCCGCTGTCAGGGTCCGCCCGGCAGGTGGCCTGCAATTCCGGCGGGAGCCCCACAGGTGGATTGGCCGGGTGGTAGGTCGCGTCATCAAGCACCACCCCGTCCATGCTTGCAGCTGTGAAATCGCAACCGGAGATGTCGCAGAATGCGGCCCTATCGAGGCGGGCGTGCCGGAAGGAAGAATGTGGGCAGCAACCTATCCTCGCACCACGCAGTGACGCCCTGTCAAGGTTGGCGCCCTCCATCCAGCAAGAGCGCAAGTCGATACCGTCCAGATTGCACTCCGGGACACGAAGGCCACTGAGATCCAGGTCGACGTCGAAAGGCGGTGGCCTCTCCCCCGGGGCCCAGCATGCATCGATCAGTCCCCGGTCGAACATGTCAGCCACAAAGGCGTTCCACGCCGGAACGCCTCCCTCGTTCAGAATCTGGGTGAGCAGGCCGCTATCAAAGCGGACCGAGATTAGCATGCCCGGAACCTGACCTGGCGAATTCATCTCTCCTCCGTACTTCCCGGTGTTCTGTTGCCTCTCAAGCTGCCCTTGTTGTGCCCCGCGCTGCGACATCGACCATCTCTCTCGTGATTCTCACCTTGCCCGCCTTTGCGGTGAACATCAGATCCAGCATGAGCTCCTCCAGCAGTGCCCGCAATCCACGCGCACCCGTTCCGCTAGCGGCTGCCATCCTAGCCATTGCCTTCAGCGCATCGTCTTCTACGGTGAGGTCAACGCCGTCCATGGCCATCAGCTTCGCATACTGCTTCAGGATCGCGTTCTTGGGCTTCATCAGAATCATGGCCAAATCATCTTCACTCAGGTTCTTGAGCCTGCAGAGGACCGGCAACCGTCCGACGAATTCGGGGATAAACCCGAAGCGGATTAGGTCGCCGGCCTCAATTCTGCTGGCGAGCCCGGGCGCTGTGCCATCCATTGCCGTGCCGTGGAAGCCCAGAACGCTCTTTGATGTAGTCCGGCTGTCAACGATGTCGTCAAGTCCGACAAAGGCTCCACCGCAAATGAAGAGAATGTTTGTCGTGTTGATCTGGATGTGCTCGCCGTGCGGGTGCTTCCGTCCGCCGTTCAGCGGCACGTTGGCCGCCGTGCCTTCGATGATCTTCAGCAAAGCCTGCTGCACGCCTTCCCCGGAAACATCCCGCGTGATGGATACGCCCGAGCCTTTTCGGGCGATCTTGTCGATCTCGTCGATGTAGCAGATTCCCCGTTCGGCAAGGGCAAGATTGCCATCGGACGCCTGGTAGAGGCGGAGCAGGACGTTCTCTACATCGTCGCCCACATATCCGGCTTCCGTGAGGGTTGTGGCGTCCGAAATGCTGAACGGGACGTTGAGCATCTTGGCCAAGGTCTGTGCGAGCAGCGTCTTGCCGGACCCCGTCGGTCCGATCATGAGCACATTGCTCTTCTCGATCTGTACAGATGAGAGTGGGTGCTTGGGCGGCAGTACTGATGTCCGGTGGATCCGCCGGTAATGCTTGTGGACGGCGACAGAGAGGATCTTCTTGGCTTGCTCTTGTCCCACCACATGCAGGTCAAGAAAGGCCTTTATCTCCATTGGCATGGGAACAGCATCGGAGCCCGCAGCAGCGGCTCTAGCCGACTTGCGCTCGGCAGCTGCGTACAAGGCCGATGCTCTCTTGATGCAGCTGCGACAGACCCGGTGTCCATCTGTTCCCACAGCCGCCACGTTAGCCCGGTCGGCCGGCTGGCCGCAAAGGCAGCACCGGTCGCTTGCGCAATGTTCCTCTTGCTTGCTCATGTGCTCAATCGTACGGGCGTGACTGCAATGATCGCAAATGGATCGATGAATGATTTGCAGGCCGTCGTTTTCCCGCGTCGGAAAAGCTATCTCCCTGAGCGGTCACCGTCAGGCCATGCGTCCAAGGCGTCACCGTGTCTGCGTTGGAGTCTGTCGCCAAAGTCCGCTTCGATATGGATTCAATGGCACCACTGCACGAGGAGACGTTGTTGCGGCCACGGGATCGGGCGAAGGAAAACGAGAGGCACGTCTTCCCCTGCTGTTTACGGGGTCAGCTG
>CAYOQM010000173.1:0-5730 GCA_964406065.1 uncultured Verrucomicrobiota bacterium | reverse complement strand
GCACCGAGGGTATCGAACCTAATGACAAATCACACGCTAAAGCCGGTAGAACCTAACTCATAGGGCTGGGATGACGAATAGGAGAAAACCATGCGAACGAAGAACGAAGAACGAAGAACGAAGAACATAACGGGCATCGGTTGGATCGTGGCGGTCATGGGGCTTATGTGGACGGTGACGACCGCTCACGCCCAGTTCACGGCCAATAACCAGACAATCACGATCAGCAGTGGCACCAGCAACTACGTTGGCCACTACTACGTCGGTAATGGCTACTACGGCGATGTGCTCATCGTCACGAACGGCGCGCAACTGGTGCCAGGCGGGAGCGGATATTTGGGATACAGTTCCTCCGCCGACAGCAACAATGCCGCCATCATCACCGGGGCGGGCAGCGTCTGGAACATCTTGGGCACCGAATTCCAAGTGGGCAGGGCAAGTTCGGGCAACCGGGTTACCGTCTCCGCCGGCGGCGCGTTGTCCAACTTAGCATGCAGTATCGGCGTCAATGCCGGCAACAATAGCAACACGGTGCTGGTTACGGATACAGGCAGCGTCTGGACAGTAAACGGCGGCTTGGAGGTTGGTCCAAATGGCTCGTACAACAGCTTGACGGTCAGCAATGGTGCCGCGCTCTTGGCCACAACTCTTGTTCGTTTAGGATTAAGCGGCAACAGCAACACCATACTGGTCACGGGGGCGGGCAGTTGCGTGAGTAATTCCTCTGCATCAGCAAGCTATATTGGACAGGGCGGTACGTTCAATCGCCTGACGGTCAGCAACTGCGGCAAGTGGTTCCAAAATGGAGCCATGAACTTTGCGTTTTCATCCGGCAACGACATGCTGATCACCGGGACGAACAGCACCATGATCCTTGGCAGTAGCGGTACCGCCCTCCACGTGGGCAACTCCGGCACCAGCAACACGCTGACCATGTCCGACGGCGGGACACTGTATTGCACCATTGGCTCCATAACTATCGGCAGCTCCGCCAACACGCTGACCATGTCCGACGGCGGGGCGCTGTATTGCACCAATGGTTCCATAACTATCGGCAACTCCGCCACCGCCACAAATTGTGCGATGCTGATCACCGGGACGAACAGTTACCTGAGCAATGGCACTGGGATCAAAATGGGGGGCGCGGGCAGCTCGCTGACGATCTCCAACGGCGGCGCGTTGTACAGCAAATCAGGAGACCTCAACATCGCCGGCGCCACAACCGACCGTGGCAACCGGATGCTGATTACCGGGACGAACAGCAACTGCAAATCTGACGGCTCTAATATGTATGTGGGCAACGTCGGCGACAGCAACCAGCTTACCGTCGCCGCGGGCGGGGTGTTGGTTACCACCAACGCCGCCACCTTCATCGGCTATGGTTCGGGGGCTCAGGTATGCGGCAACAATAACCAGGTGCTGATCACGGGGCCGGGGAGCGTTTGGAGCAATAAGGCCCTGACCGTTGGCTATTACAATAGCACGAACAACATAATGACGGTCAGCAACCGCGCCGTGGTGTACTGCTCCCTGAGTTGCAACATCGGCGATGCCGGACCCGCAACCTCCCGCAACCAACTGACCATAGCCGACGGTGCCGTGCTGATTAGCAAGGGGGTGACTTTTGGTGCGAGCACCGGCACTAACAATACGGGGCTGATTACGGGGCCGGGCAGCGTCTGGACCAACCATGACGGCCACCTTGTCGTTGGTGCTTCGGGCCGGGGAGGCAAGCTGACGATCAGTCATGACCAATGCTTACCTTCGTGTGGGCCAAAGTGCCGGCGGCAACAGCAACACCATACTGGTCACGGGGGCGGGCAGTTACGTGACCATTTCCGGATCGGCAGCAACCGCTGTTGGAGAGGGGGGGGCGTTCAATAGCCTTACGGTCAGCAACGGCGGCACGGTCTTCCACAACGGCAGCGCGGGATTCAGTACAGGCAGTGGGGCAGGCACCGCCGGCAACGGCATGCTGATCACCGGGACGAATAGCGCCATGATCAGTAGCTGTGGCCAAGCCTTGGCTGTAGGAAAGAGCACGGGGGGGACCGTCGCCGCGGCGGTCGCGGAGGGGGGCGTCCGGGAGTTGGGCGGGGGGGTGACCATCAACGGCGCGAGTACCCTCGGCAACACGGTTACCAACGCGGGCGGCATCTACCAGTTCATCAGCGCCACTCCGTCGCTGACGACGACCACCACCAACAACTTCTTCATCAACTGCGGGACGCTGTCCTTCCGGGGTATTACGACCGCGGACGTGCTCTGCAACCAAAGCGGAAAGCCGTTCGACTCCGCAAGCAAGATGGCGTGGGTGGCGGGCGGCGCCAATACGTTCCGGCTGAACAACGCGACCAATACCACCACGGGCCAGGCGTACACGTTCTCGACCGCCTATGGCGCGACCAACTTCGCGCGGCTCGATTTGGTGAACGGCTCGATGTACCGCACCAACGTCACGCTGGGCGCGGGCGGGAGCCTGTACGTCGCCGGCGGGCCGGGCACGATCAGCGGGGTTTTGACGGCTCAGGACAGTTCGGCCACGATCGAGATCGACCTGAGCAACACAAACGCCTACGGCCTGCTTGTGGTGACGACGAACGTGTATCTGAACGGCTGCAAATTGAAGCTGGATCTGGGGACTTCGCCGACGCTTCTGTCGCCGATCATGGTCATCAGCAACACCAGCACGGCCCCGATCTCGGGTTCCTTCGCGGGCGGCGCTACACAAGTGGTGCCCATCAACGGCACGAACTACAGCGTGAGTGTCAACACGCATGGCGGCGGCGGGAACGCTGTGGTGATCACAACCTACCTGAAACCGCCCGGCGCGATTCTGACGGTGTATTAGTAGCGGTCCTTAAACAGTGGGGGAACCGTGAATATGAATACAACAAAGACATTTTGGGCGCAACGACCGGATCGGGAGATGCTTCGGCGCCGCTCTGCTCCGCTCAGCATGACTGGGAAACTGGTTTTGGTCGTGTCGCTCGCTCTTGTCTGCGTCCACGCTGCCGCCGCCACCGTGCCGTGGCAGGAGGGGTTCGAGGGCTATGCCGGCGGCACGACCGTGAACTCGCTCAGCAACGCGGGGTGGGGAGCCTCGTCCGACGCCGTCACCATCCAGGCGGTGACGAACGTGGCGGATGCCGTGCTGGGCACGAACGCGGTGGTCATGCCGGAAGGGCTGACCGCCTCCAACGCGGCTCCGGCGGCGGCTCTGTCCAACGTCTGGGTCGAGATCTACCTGCACAACTCCATGGCGATGCCGCTGGGGATGGTTGGGTCGGATGTGGTGAACTCGAACGCGACGGTGGCGCTGTTCCTGGCGACCAATGGGTGGCCGGTGGTCTGGAATCCTGACGCCAGCGACTGGTTGGTATGCACGCAGGACTACTGGCGGGTCGATGTGGCGACGTTCAATACCTCCGCCTGGGCGCGGGTGACGATGTATCAGAACTACTCCAACAAGACGGCGGCGTTGTTCTTCAACGAGCACCTGCTGTTGCCCAACCTGCGCTTCATCAACACCAACCAGACGAACTATGCCCAGCTCCGACTCGACGGTGGCGTGTCGTCGACGTCGGTGTTTGACGCGGCATCGGCCCGCTACGCCCCCCCCACGAACCACTGGACGGCGGACCTGGATCAGGACGGCGTGCTGGACGCGATGGAGGGGTGCCTCTATGCGACGACGACCCATCGCCATCGACCGGTGGTCACGGTGATCGCGCCGACGAACGGCGCGGTGACACCCACCGGGCCGTTCGACGTTCTGCCGGGGGCGACGACCAACTTCACGATGACAGCCTCGAACGGGTACTACGTGGCCGAGGCGCGGACCAACGGTCAGAGCGTGGGGACTTTCCCGGGCCGGTACACGGGCCTGGCGACCGACACGTGGGCGAACATCGGCCCCGACGGATTTTCGGATGCGACCTTCGAGGCGGTGTTCCTGCGCAAGCCGCAACTCACATCGGTGGCGGTCGGCAGCGGCGGGCCGGACCCGACGGGCGGCGTCATCGGACTTTCCTCCAACGAAGTGTTCCCCGGCGGGCAGGCGACCTGCACGATGACGGCTGACGTGGCTTACGCCGTGTCATCGCTCCTGACCAACGGCAGTCCGGTGGCGACGTTCGCCGGCCAGCCACGAACGGCCTTTTATACAGTCACCAACATCTGGTCCAATGTGACCTTGACCGCCGTTTTCGAGTACACGGGAGTGCGCTACGTGACCAACGATTACGCGACCCTCCAGGCGGCGGTGGGCGGGGCGTTGACCGGAGAGACGATCGTGGCGAACGCCGGCGTCTACACGAACGATGTAACGCTCGACAAGACACTTACCTTGCGCGGGACGAACGTGACGGTTGACGGGGCTTTGACCGTTTCGGGCGGGGCCACGGGCACGCTGGCGGGTTGCCAGGGACTGGTCGTGACGGGCGGTGTGACGGTGGCGGGCGGCGGCCTGCTGGTCGTCAGCAACGGCAGCGTCGATGTCGGGACGCTCACCGTGCAGAACGGGGGCACCGTACAGGTCGTCGACGCGACGGCGTTTGTCGCGGGCGGAGCCACGTTCACCGGCACCTTTACGCTCGCAACGGGGTGGGATACGACGGTCGTGCCGCAAGCCGTGCCATTTACCGATTTGTTCGAACGCTATGCGGCGGGCGTCAAACTGAACCTAATGGGCGTTTTCGGATGGGCGGCTTCGGATGACAGCGTGGTGGTGCAGACGAATCAGGCGCAAAGCGGGCGAGCGGTCGAGGTGCCGGCGATGACCGTGCTGTCCAGTTCGATCACGGCCCCGCCCGCCTCGAACGCCTGGATCGAATGTTATTACCGGGACACGGCCCGTATCCCGCCTGAGTGGCTGGGGACGCTGGAGGCCAACACCAACGCGACCGTCATGCTGTTCCTGACGACGGAGGGGTATGTGACGGTCTATAACCCCGATCTGGTCGGCTGGGACGTGTGTTCGAACGACGCCTGGGGTGTCGCCGTGACGCCGGTAGCGGCGGGTGGCTGGCCGCGGATCACAATCAACCGGAATCTGGCGAGGGGCCGGGTGGCGGTTTTCCTGGACGGCCGACTGCTCAGGCAGGAGCTGCAGTTCGTCAACGCCAATCCGGGCGGCAGTTTCCGCGTGAAACTGGATGCCGGAGGATCCGACTCGGCCTGGTTCGATACCTACAGCGTGCGGCCGACGGCGACCGGGATTGTCTCCGCCGACCGCGATCAGGACGGGTGGCCGGACGCCTGGGAGATCGATCAATTCGGCAACACGCTGCAGAGTGCCCCCCAGGGAGCGGTATACAGGTTCAGGTGAGTGCGAGAAGCGCAAAGCGGAAGGAGGGAAGCGGAACACGTGAGACGGAAAGCCCTTGTGCGTGCGAGACTGTGTCGAGCCGCATGAACGAAAGACGGTTCGGCAAAGCCTCGCCGTCCAGTGGGCGTGAAATCGCTTCTTAGTTTTCACTCAGTCCGACATTCGACACATGAGAAACTCCCTCACCATCCGTATCCTCGTCTTGCCGTACCTTGCCTTTGCCTGCCTTCTTACGGTCTCGATTCCGTCCGAAGCCACGCCACCCCGCGTGCTGGTGCAACCGCCGCGGGCTGCCATCAAACAGACCGATCTGCGCGAGCCTGGAACCCGGGTGGACCAGTGTCTGTCGCTCTATCTCTATGAGTGGCTTTCGGCGGCGCCGGAGGTGAGGCTGGTGGACG
>CAYOQM010000172.1:0-5746 GCA_964406065.1 uncultured Verrucomicrobiota bacterium | reverse complement strand
GTTACTACATGAGCGTTGCGCTGTAGCCGCCGCTGATAAGCGGTGGACGCTCATGAATAGACCCCTGATCGCCGAAAAGAAATTTGAACAAAAGCTCACGAAGTTCACGAAGGGGGAAATTGATTCCTGCCGCCGCTGGCGGCACGAAACCCCATTCTTTGTGGTCTTAGTGAGCTTATGTTCAAAATTCTTCCCTTGGATGACGGGGTATGAAATCCAATTCCTTCGCGTGATTCGCGTCTTCGCGTGAACCATTCCTCGCTATGGCGGCCATACCGGCCAGAGGCCGGTTACTACATGAGCGTTGCGCTTATTCCTTCCCCCCCCTAATCGACTCCCCTATTCGTTTCCCTTTGTCGACGATTAGCGACATCGATCAGGGAATTGTCACGCGGTAGTACGCCGGGCTGCTGGCGGGCGCGGCGGCATCCGTCCATGCATTGGTGCCGCCAGCCGAACGCAGCAAGCGTGCCGCCTTCGTTGCCCAGTCTCCCGACAGCAGGTTCGTGCAGCTCAGGACCGAGAACGGCGCCGTCACACCGGAGTTTGTGCCCGCGACCCACGTGATCGCATTCGTGCCCTGCCCCGCCTCCATGCCCATGATGCGAAACACCGAAGCCGGGTCGGCGGGATCCGTGCCGGCGAGATATTCCGCCCCGTTGCTGGCGCCGTCGCCATCGGCATCATCGCCCGGCCGTGAAAGATCGCCGGCCTGGGCGTCGGCGTGGGTGAAGTGCTTGATCATCCGCGCATCGGGGAGGCCGTCGCCATCCACGTCGGGCTGGTCCTCATTAAAGACAAAACTGATGCGCATGCCATTGGTGAGAACCGACTGCCTGAAGGAGTAGGTCACATTCGTGATGGCGTCGCGTTGCAGCCCGACCGCGGCAAAGGCGCCGGCGTTGCCGACCACGCCATAGACGAAATCCACCCGGCGCTGATTCTCGTAAAGTTGCACCTCAAAGCTGGCAGTTGTATTCGTATTCCACTCGTACACGGTTCGCCATTCGATGTGAAACACACGGTTGGACGGAACTCCGGTGGTCGTGGTGAAGATACCGCCTCCGGCAAGATCCGCACGGAGGAAGTCCCACTGCGGGGCGATCAGGTACGCACATCTGAAGTCGGGCCACTCCCACCATGATCCTGCCGTTTGAGTGCCGGCGAATTGCAGGTTGCCGTCCACGGAAGCCCACACGCTGGTGAACACCTGGTCATAGAACGCGTAAGGGAACGGCAGCGTCAGGTTGGTGCCGCCGTCCACCACATGGATCCCGGCATCGCTGGTCCCCGGCACGATCACCGCGCCGCCCGACTGGCTGCACACATACGTATCCGCACCCGACAGACTGACCGGAAGATCGCCGCTGGCGCCGCCAACCGTGACATTGAGGAGGAAATGGCGGGGCGCGCTTGGCGCAAGACCGGGCATGCCATAAATCCGGAACGGAACCAGGTTGCTGGCCGTCGTGCGGGACGGAATGACTGGATAGGCGGACTTCGTCGCGGTCACGACGATGTCCGGCGTGTCCGCATCCGTCCTGAGCGTAGCCGTTACCACCGTGTCCGTCCCCCTGCTGATCCCCGTATAGCGGCCAAGGCCAACGACCAGGTCCGCCCATTCGTTCCGATCCAACAGGCCGTTGCCATTGGCATCCGCGAGGTAATTTCCGCTTGTTTGTGGGCCGACGGTGGCCGTGTTGGTGACCCAGACGGTGGCCCCGTCGGAATCGATCACACCGGCCCGCAGGGTATACGCCCCGAATCGCGTAAACGGCGCATCGATCTGGTTGCTTACCGAACCGCCCGCCGGAAAGGTGATGGAACCGGGCGGAACCCCCACCGTCTCCCATATGTACGTCAGGTTGGTGACACCCATGTCATCATCGCCCGTTGTCTGGAGGCGGAAAAAATCGCCGTAGTCATACCGCGTGGCGCCCGTGACCGCCGGGAGGAAGTTGCTGAACACCGTCACCACGGCGCTGGCGGAATTGGCGCCTACCGTTGCCAGAACCTGGTTCGTCCCGGCGTTGGCCGGCGCCGTGTACATGCCGTTCGACACCGTGCCGGCGGTGGTGCTCCATACGAACGGCCGGTTCGAGGACGCCGTGCCGAACTGGTCCTGCTGATACGCCGCGAACGACGCGTTCCACCCCTTGCGGAGGATAGCCGTCGTGGGGAATACGGATATGGCGCTGAAGGTCGTCGCGACCGTCACGGCCAGTTCCTGCATGGCCACGGCCACGCCATCCGAGGCGATGGCCCGCAACCGGTAGGCACCGGCCTGGCTGAATGTAACCTGATTCGACATCGCCGCACTGGTCCCATTACGGGCGAACGCGACCGTGCCCGGTCCATCCAACTTGAGCCAGGTGTAGGTCAGGGCCTGCGGGCCGGCATCGGGGTCGGTGGCCCAGACCGCCACATTGGCCTTCCGGGAATCGGACACCTCCGCGGCGGCGGTGGCATTCGTGACGAGGGGCGCCAGGTTGCCCTCCGGCGCCGGACTGAAGCAGTTCGCCGCGCTGAACTTCGCGTACTGGGAATTGGCCGTAACCGAGTTGAACCGGCCGGCCGCGGGCCCGCCCGCGATATAGGGCAGCAACTGGTAGTCGCCCGCCGTGGCGATAACCCGCAGCCGCAGGACGTGGATCCCGGCCGCAAGGTTCACCGGGGCAGGCTTGACGTTGCCGTCTGAACTCGTATAGCCGTGGACGATGCGCTGGCCATCGATGTCGCACAGGACGGTTGAGAACGAGCGGCCTTGAATCACGATATGATACAGGCCTGTGGCCGGGACGGTGAAAAAGGACGTCGTGTCCATCCCCGGCCGGGCGACCCAGTTGGACGGCACGCAGTCGGGCAGGCCATTCGTCAGAAAATACAGATTGCCCCCATACCCCATGTAGTTCGTCACCAGCACCGGCGTGCTGGTTTCCCACGAGAAGCCCGGGGCGGTGGTCGTGTCGAAATAACGGAGGGCGCCCATTGCGGTGCCGCACGCGGCGTTGGTCGCCGGCAGGGGGATCCACACGAGGTCGACATTGAGCGGCGCGCTCCAGACCTGGCGTCCATTGCCGAGCGAGGCGATCGCATACAGCGCCGTGCGGCCCTGGTAGCCGAAGCGGCTGCCCGGAATATCGATGCTGCCGCCGGACGGAGGCAGGGTCGCGAAGGTCCGTCCGTTGGCCTGGATCGTCAGCCCGGTGACGCTGCCGGAGCCGCCGACGGCCACGGCGAAGGTGCCGGTGCCTGCGTACTCCAGGGAGGCCGGCCCCGTGAGCACCACGCTCTGGCCGCTGTTGTCCACGAACACCGTGCGGCCCGCCTCGCCCTGGGAACGAACGGGGTTGTTGTTGTACGCGATCACGCGCAGATCATGCCAGCCGTCGGCCAGGGTGGTGGTATCGAGCGTGAACCCGCTGCCGGTCCAGGCCGCGCCGATGGCCTCGTTGGTGGCCCCGATGCGCACCACGTGCCCATCGACGGCCAGTTCCCACTGCGGTTCCAACCCGTTGGTGTACGCCGTGACGGCGGTGGCCGAGATCGCCGCCACTCCGGACAGCACAGCGCCGTTGGTCGGACTGGCGAGGGTGACTTGCGGGATGTAGGCCCACGGCTGCATCAGGGGATCGCCCAGGCACACGATTTCGGCCAGGTATGAAATGGATTCCCAGAACGCCTCCGCCAGCGTGGCCCCGTTCCGGAAATGCGTATGAATATGGCCATGGGGAAACTTCGACGCATAAGCGTAAGGTTCGGTCGTCGTTCCCGAGGACCCGTACGCGCCCGCCCGGATCCAGCAACTGGCGGGCGACTGGCCGGGATCGAGGTTGTTCATGACGCCGCCCCAGCTCGTCAGGTGGTCCACCCAGGCACCGGGCAGATAGCGGTTGCCGTTGAGACCCAGATCCGCCGCTTGGGATCCGACAACTTCCCCCGCGATGTCGGGCCGACCCGTGACATAGGAGCCCGCCAGGACCCGGTAACGGGCCCCAAGCGCGTTCCACGCGTTGGTCACCTGCGCAATCTCCCAGGCCCGCGTCGTACTGCGGACGTCGCTGTTCGTGGGCCAGTAAATCACGCCGTCGGCCCGCACGCCATCGGCCGCCTTGGACCGGTCGATCAGCGCGAAGACCTCTTCCGGCGTGTTTCCGGCCACGCCGGTGAACCCCACAAACGAAACCGGCCAGTAACGCAGCGCCGGGGTACCGGTGCCGAAGCCGGTGTCATCACGGATTTCCGTTGCGGCCTTCGGCGCCATGTCGCGGTAGGCCTGATTGTACGAGAGCGAACTCAAGGGAGTGGCGTTCGTAAAGTTGGGCGAGGCGTAGAGACCGCACTGGAAGGAGAGCTGGCCCATGTTTCCCAGCAAGGGTACCGTTCCGCAAACAGCAATGCCGTTGAGTCTTCCCGTAAGCCCGCGGGTCTGGACGACCCCCCGGAGGGTGAGCACGAGATCCCAGAGATTCGCCCGGCTGAACGACGTGCGTCCCGAGGGGAAGAAGGAATACGGAACCATGTTGCGTTCGGGTATGGCCCGCGCCTGCTGGTAATAGTTGGCCACGGCGACGGAGTTGACGTCATCCTGATCGTAGAGCACCAGGTAGTTGCACGGCCCGCCGCCCGCCAGCGCGGCCGAAGCGCCTGCCAGAAGCATCGCCGCGGCGATCCATCCCCGCACCCCGCACCAGGTCATCCATGTCACTCTATTCAATTCAGTGCTCCTTGTAGTTCCGTTCGACCCCTGTCACTCATCCCAGAAGCAGCACTCTCAACCCCCACGGTTCGATATTCTTCAGCGTGAACCGGCTGCCGGTCGCCTCATGGAGCAATTCCAGCGGACGATCCTCCACGCCAAACGCCAGCAACCGGGCCTGGGTGGCGGCGAGGCGGAGATGCACGGTTGCTTCGGGAATCGCATCCATTCCGGAGTTCAGCAGCATCACGGCGCCACGCTGACGGTCGGCGGACACGCGTGCCACCGAGATCAGCGGCACGGTCTGGTCCACCCGCACCGGCATTGTGTCCCGGCTGATCCAGTCGGCCACGTTCTGCAGTTGCCGGCGCTTGGACACGGAGTGCAGGAACATCCAGGGTGCATAGCCCATCACCACGACCCGTCCGCCGAGTTCGTTCTCGAACGCGGTCATACCCGGGCCTTGGGACCGATGGAAGTAGTCCTCTATGGTCGCGAGGATGCGGACGCCCGGCGCGGTCGGCTCCAGCACGTCGGCCATGCCTTTGGCATCGCCCCAGAACTCGATGCGTGCATCGCGGACTTCCCCTGCTACCGGGCCGTTGAGCGTGTCGTCGGTAAACCGCTCCATCATGCCGTTGTCGAGCCGTTTCGCCAGCCGCACACCGGTGAGATGTCCGAGGCCGCGTTCCGCCAGCACATCGAGCGCGGTCGAGTCCATGAGCACGCCGCGGCTGAGCAGGGTCTTCAGCTCGTCGGTGCTGAACGCCTCCGCCACGCGACCGGAGAGGACCGCGCCGCAGGCCGGGGCATCGGAGGCGAGCGGGATACCGATCTCACCCAGCACGTTGGGCGCGAAGATGCCATGCTTGGTAGAAAAGCCTAGCCATTGACCCAGCCAGCTCTCGCCCGGCTTGACGGCGCGTTTGTCCATCAATTGACTGCTCCACGCCGGCCAGAGCCCGGAGGTCGGCAGCCCGGCGGTATGCACCACCCATTTCTCCCACAACGGCCTGGCCGCAGGAATCGCTTCGATCCAGGGCAGGT
>CAYOQM010000171.1:0-5767 GCA_964406065.1 uncultured Verrucomicrobiota bacterium | reverse complement strand
TTGTTATTGACCCAAAACCCAACGTCGGCCAGATTGGCGTTGATGGTTCCATTGAGGGTTAGAGGACCCGGTTCAAGCCGGAAAGCCCCGAAATCTGAACCTCCAAGGATAGTGTTCACCACGATGGCGTTATTGATCGTTGTCGCACCTGTGCAATATATCTGCGACTTGTCAGAGGCGGACGCGCCAATGGTTATCGGCCCGGTACCGAATAGGCCACTCGTCAATGCACCGGGGGAACCGGTGCCGATCGTGACACCACCCGCAAAAACACGTGCGTTAAAGAGCGTTCCGCCGGAATAGGTGTTGCCGGTGTTGCTGATAGGGACGGGGCTGGCATCACCACCAGAGAACTGGATAATCAAACTGCCGGTGAATAATTCTGGCCACGTGGTGCCGCTTACGAGGTTCGAGAGTTTCAGCGTTGCGGTGCCCGAGCTGTTGGTGACTGTGCCGGCGGAGGCTTTGGACAGGCTGATGGTGTTATCAAAGCCGCCCAGGTCCAGCGTGGCGCCCGCCGCAACGCTGAACGCGCTGTTGGTGCTGAACCCGTTAGTGCTACCCGCCTTGAGCGTTCCAGCATTTATCGTCGTCGCGCCAGAGTAGCTGTTGGAGCCGGAAATCGTCAGGATGCTGGAGTTAGACTTGATGAGCGCGCCAGCGCCGCTGATGACGCCGCTCAGAGTCTGGCTGGCGCTGCTGCTGTCGTCGAAGGTCGCGCTGGATCCGATGGCTATGTTTGTGGCGTAGCTACCGCTGCCGAGCTGACCCGCACCGCCGATTTGCAGCGTTCCGCCGCTGGTGTTGATCGCGATAACTCCGGTGAAGCTGTTCGTACCGGAGAGGCTGAGCGTGCCGGTGCCGATCTTGGTCAGCGACAGCGTACCGGCGGTGTTCTTGATCACGCCGGAGAAGGTATTGGATACGCCGGTCGCGTTGTTGTCGCCAACGGTCAAGGTCGGCGTGCCGCTGACGCCGTCCACGACGCCCGTGCCGGAGAGGCCGTTGATGGTTTCACTGAAGCCGCCCAGGTTGAAAGTGCCGTTATTCGTCACGTTGCCGGCGCTGGCGCCGTTTGGAATCTGATCACTCTTGCCGAGCACCAGAACAGTCGAAGTTTGAATCGTGGTATTCCCCTGATAGTTATTGGCATTGGCCGTGGTATTGGACAGCGTGAGGGTGAATGTGCCGCTGGCGGCGGTTTTCAACGTAAGCCCGTTCGCGCCACTGCTGGTGAGTTGACCAAAGGCAGTCACTGCACTGGAGTTGTTCGCTGACATATTGATGTCCGAGGCGCCGGAGGTCAGTTGGCCATATAATAGAAGCCCCCCCCCATCCGCACGAATCGCTGCTTTTCCACCATCGACATAAGTGGCCGCATTGAACACTATTGGATTATAGATCGACTGATTTGCTGAATAGATCACAACTTGAGCATTGGCAGTGTTGCCATTATTCCCAATGTAGATGGGGCCTGTTCCAAAGGTGCTTTTCTGGATGGTCCCATCCCCGTTGGTAGTCGTAGATACGCTACCCTGATACAGGCGCGTGTTACCGCTGCTAAGCGTCAGTCCTCCGGAAAAGGTGTTGTTCGCATTCCCAAAACTCGGAGTTGCTCCACCATCAGTCATGACCAACGCGGTCTTTGCCGTCACCCCGTCAGTAATGAGCGAGGCAAGGCTGACAGTGAAATTGTTGATTGTCAGGGTGTTCGTGCCGCTGCCAACTGCCGAGTTGGTAATAGTTCCCGACGAAGTGCCAGCGCCCAAGGCCGCCACGGTAACATTGAAGCCGTTGAGATCTAAAAATCCGCTATTGACGTTGAACGTGCTACTGCTGCTGCTGAATCCCGTGGCACTGCCCGCCTTGAGAGTACCGGCACTGATCGTCGTCGCGCCAGAGTAGGTGTTGGAGCCGGAGAGGACTTGGGTACCTGCACCGCTCTTAGTCAGAGTCATGTTAGACGCCCCGTTGGTAATCGCGCCCGAATATGTGAGTGTGACGCCCGATCCCGGATTCAAGGTCAACCCGGTCAGGTTGCTGTAATTGGAGCTTACCGTGCTGAGATTCGTGCTACCAGTCAGTCCGCCCAGGGTATAACTCCCTGAAGTTACGAAGTTCACCTTCCCGGCTCCGCTCGTGTCCAGCGGGCTGTTCTGGATGGCCGTTAAGGCGCCCAGGTTCAGAGTCCCGGCGTTGACCAGGGTGTTGCCCGCGTAGGTATTCGCGCCGTTGAGCGTCAGCGTGCCGCTGTTTGTCAACGACCCGGTGCCGGAAATAATCCCCGACAAGGTCTGATTGGCGGAACTGTTGAAGTTGAAAGCACCATTGTTCGTAATGGCCCCCGCATAGGAACCGCTGTTCAACTGCCCCGCCCCGCTAATCGTCAGCGTGCCACTGCTGATGGTCGTCCAGCCGGTGTAGGTATTCGTGCCGGAAAGAACCTGCGTGCCGGCACCCTGCTTCACAAGACTGATGGCACCCGAGGAACCGGTGTCGCTTATGGCGCCACTGAACGTGGTGCTTGCCGTCGAGCTGCCGTTATCAATCGTCAGGGCCAGAGGCGCGGAGGTGGCGCTGTTGGTAACAGTACCACCTCCGACGGTGCCATCGGCCAGCGACGCGATGGTTTGGGTGGTTCCATAGAGGTCGAGCTTGGCACCGCTGGCAATCTGCAGCGCCGTGTTTGTCGGCAGAATGTTGGCAACGCCGCCGATGCCGAACCACTTAGAGTTGAGGTAGCTCTCAACCGCTTGCCGGTTGGCGGCGCTAAGGGCCGTCGGGTAGATGATTATCTCACCGATGCTGCTGTCCAGATAACGAGCTTGCTGGTCCCACGTGCCGATGTTGAATGCCTGAAGGTTCTTCGTGGCTGCTTGAGTACCGGTGCCATCCGCGTTACCGTTGAGATAGAAACTGACGGCGCCCCCATTGTCGATAATCTCGTCGAGCCGGGGAGTCGTGGTTTGCAGGGCAGTGGTGCTAGGCGCGTCTGCATTGTAGACGGCGTAATCCAACTTATTGCCGCTCGAAGCTTGAATAAAGTGGACCGAGTTGCCGTAGGTCCCGTCGTTTCGCCATGTGCCTTTCGTGCCAATAAAGGTCTGCAAAGCGTTAAGTGACGCCTCCTTGTGGACGATGAAGATGCTCAAGCTTCCCAGTGAACTGATCCCGTCGATGAGGGTCTGGGCGTTGGCGCGGGTGAAACGCAAGGTTTGCAGTCCGTTGATGTCGGTGGTGACGGTCGGCCCGGTGCCGGCGCTGTTCGTCGCGTTGCGGCCATTGCCGCTCTGGTCGGCCCAAGCGGTAACATTGCCGCTACCATTGGTGGTAACACCCTTGGTGGCGTCCAACCATAAAGCAGAGCCAGCAAGCGCCGGGTTCACCCCAGACAACTTCAGCGTGCCTTGGCTGATAACCGTCATTCCAGAGTACGTGTTGGTGGCGCCCAGCGTCAGCGTACCGGTGCCGGTTTTGGTGTTCGTCACGCCGGAAGCGCCGGCGATGACGGAACTGATGGTCGCGTTTTGGTTCGCTGCGATGGTTCCCGACGTGCCTAAGGTCAGGGTGTTGCTCTGGATGAGGTATCCGGCGGTGTCGAATTGCAGTCCACCGACCGTGATGCCGGCGCCCAGGGAGACGGTACCCGCCGTGTTGGAGAAGATGGCCGTGTCGTTGTTGGCATTGACCCAGACCACGTGGGGAGAGACGCCCGCATCCCAGTTCGTGGTCGTGGTGTTCCAGGTTCCGGCACCGCCAGCGCTGGCGCCGTCGCCGATTGTCCCGATGTCAGTCGTCCCGCCATCCCAATACAAGCTAGCTGCCTGCACCGGCACCGACAGAACCATTGCCACCGCTATGGCTACGGCAAAATAAATCCGCGAGTTATAACGGTTGATCATTAACCATGCTCCCGAGCATATACAATTCATAAAGCACCCCCCAGTTTCCGAACACGATCTATTTCAATATTATACAAATATAGTACCATATCCCCTTCCCATCCCCCATAGACTAAACGTCATATTCCATGTACTTTTTCCCGAAGGCGACAGGAGGCGAACCAGTACTAGAGAGCCCCCCCATCTTTACTGCACCAACATGAGAAAGCCCGTTGGAGTGATCAGTTTGACCTGGCTTCCAACAATCTGTACACGAGTTGAAGGAGTCGCGCCCGTGATGACCCAACTCTGAAGGTTGGGCGATGTCGGGGTCACAGAATTAAAAGTGAACAATACCCCCGAATTGGGTATTTTTCCCGAAATCACCTGGCTGACATTCACCGTCGCGACCGTCGGCAACGACAGAGCCCCGTTCACAACGATCCCATCATTCATGGTGTCGTTGTATTTCCAGATATAGGACGAATAGGCGCCCATCACGAGATTGCTCACCGTGAGCGTGCCCGGAGTGGCCGAATCGGCTCCGGCGGTGATCGCCCCCAAATTCGTCACCACACCCGCCACCACACCCGTCCCGCCCAGTGTGCCACCGGACACCACCGTCACCGCGCCCGTCACGGAGCCGTTGACGAGCAACGTGCCGTTGCTCAAAGTCGTCCCGCCGCTGTAGGCATTCGTTCCAGAAAGTGTCTGCGTTCCAGGTCCAGCCTTGACCAGACCGATCCGGCTTATTATACCACCGCTGAAGAGGGTCGTACCGCCGCCGATCAGGGTCAACGAGGCGACCAAACTGTCGCTGTTGGTCACACTACCGCCCGCACCCCCGGAATCGGACAGTGAGGCCACAGGCTGCGACACACCGGCGAGGTCAAAGGTCGCTCCAGCGGCAATCGAAATCGGTGAGTTGGACGGAACGTTATAGGACCCGGAAGGAATGATGTCCGAGACCTGCACATTGTCGATGCAGACCGACTTGTCGCCGGCCAGGGTGTTGGAGAATATGAGTGAATGTGTGCCGGCCGTCACATCGTATGACAGCGAGTAATTGGTCCACGCTGTGCCACCGGGACTGACCGTGCCTAACACCGTCGAATCGAGCATCACAGCGAGCGGCGTTTGGTAGCCAGTACGGCATACTGCCGAGAACGAAATCCGATAGGTGCTCGAAACCGCGAAGGCAATGTTGCTCTGGCCCAACCAGCTTGATAAAGTTCCCGCCCCCTTGGTAAACGCGGCCTGTACACCATCCGGCTCGGTGCCGGGAGGATTATAAAGATTTTGGTTGCCTGATGTGATGCCAATATTATTGGTGTTAATTGTCCACCCCGTTGGCATGTTAGGAAACGTATAAGTATTTAGGGTTATTCCGGGTGATTCAAACGAGCCGTTTACGACTGAAACCGGCTTGCCGCCCAATTTCAGCGTGCCGTTATTGATGACCGTCGCGCCGCTGTAGGTATTCGCGCCGGAGAGAGTGGATAGGCCCGAACTGTTGTGAGCGAACGTGACGCCGGAGCCCTGAATCACGCCGGTTGACGTCTCGTTGAAAACCGCATTGCTGGCGACCGTGTCGCTGGAGGTGGAAAGCGACCCCGAGAGACTCATCGTGCCGTTGCTGATGACCGTCGCACCGCTGTAGGTATTGGTGCCGGAAAAAGTCAGCGTGCCAGCGCCAATCTTCGTCAGCGACAGTGGGCCTTTGATCACGCCTGAGAAGGTATTAATGGCGCCGCTCGCGTTGTTGTCGCCAACGGTCAAGTTCGGCGTGCCGCTGACGCCGTCCACGGTGCCTGTGCCGGAGAGGCCGTTGATGGTTTCACTGAAGCCACCCATGTTGAAGGCGCCGTTATTCGTCACGTTGCCGG
>CAYOQM010000170.1:0-5796 GCA_964406065.1 uncultured Verrucomicrobiota bacterium | reverse complement strand
CGGGAACTCAAACACCTTGTGGTTCACGATGCGCCGGCGCCGGGCTTCAAGATCAGGAATAACAATACCTTTCCAATCGACATCGTGCCGGCTGGCCACCGAGGGATCATCAAGCAGTTGCGCGGCGTTGGGGTTGTCGACGATCGACATGGCAGCTCCGGGCCAGCTGTGCCAGTAGGCAGCATAAATGGTCCGGGGATAGCGCTCGCGGATGGAACGGATCAGGGTCATGTTGTCGAAGGGCTTTCCTGCGTCCGCCTTCATCCCCGTTGCCCCGCCCTGATGGGCGGGTCCGAACTCCGAAAAGGCGAACGGCTTGCCCAGGGCCACGAGCTTCTCGTAAGACCCGCCCTCCACCTGGACCGAATTCCCGTACAGGGAAAGGCCCGCCACGTCGACATAATCCCCGCCGGGATAGACGGAGTCGGCGGCCGGACCGTTCCAACTTCCCACATCCGCCGCCGAATAAACCCACAGCAGGTTATCCAACCCCTTCACGTAAGTGAAGTAGCGGAACATGAACCGCCATACATCCTTGAACACCTCGCGGTCGGGGGTGGCGCCACAATCATACCAGTAGCAGTTCGTGAACGTCATCTCATGCAGCGGCCGCCACAGCACCACCACCCCGGCGTCGCGGAGTTCGGCCAGGTGCGAGGCCAGGGCGTCGAGCGACCGCATCCAGGCCAGGTTTGCCGGCGTCCCGGCCTTGATGACCTCCGGCAGGTTCTCGCGATGGGCGAGGTCGGCTTTCCCTGTCCAGGGGTTGGCGGGGTTGGTGTGGATCGTGACCAGTCCGCCGGCTTTCCAGTAAGCGATGGCGTGGCGATTGGCATCCGCGCAGATCGCCAGGCTCTTTTCGGGACCGACCGAGCTGTCGGGATACGAGACGTGCAGCATCGGCAGCCACGTCCCGGTTTGTTCCGCCAACTTGGCCACGAACCGGTCATATCCGCCATCCAGGCCGCCCTCGTAGGACCAGATGTCCTGCGCCAGCAAAACGCGCTTGTCCGTGCGGTCTGTCAGTCCGGTCAGATACTGCAGCACCTTATAGGCGTCCGGCGTCGCCCGGGGATTCGCGGGGAGCCCCCGGCGCGCATCCCGTTCCTCGTCCTCCCGCTTCCTGAGCAGAAGCTCCCGGAAGTAGCCGCTGCCCAGCGAGTCGATTCTCCTGCCATGGGTCTTCTCCCTCGCTTTCCGCCCGGCCGCGACCTGGCTCGCATCGTCCTTCGCCGTCCCGGTCGGCACGGCAAACAGGAGATGACCCCAGGCGTCCAGGGCCGACAGGTTTCCGCCGGGGAGATCCACGAGCGACGCCATTTCCATGGCGTCGAAGTCGTACCGGCCCGGCTGATCCATGCGTGTCACGTTAAAGCCCCAGACCGCTCCCGGCTGCGGCGCCTCCAGGCCCAGACAATCCCACGCCAGGCGAAGGCGGGCCGTCCATCCCCCCTCCACGCGCCCGGCCCGGGTGACCAGGCCGGCCGGCGCGGACTCGTTGCGTCCGTCGCGCTGGACGAGCGTTTCGCTGCCCGCGGAAATCTGGATCATCACGAAGCGGCCGTCGTCGTTATGCGAGTGGCCGGGATCGAGCCAGAGGTAAACGCAATCATCTTTCCACAACTTGACGTTGCCGGGCCCCTTCTGCTCCGCGACGATGTCCACGTCCATGCAGGAAAAAACGGCTTCCAGTCCGTTTGCGTCCCAGCACAGGGTTGTACGCGTGACCTGTCTCGGCGGAGCGCCTGTCCCGACTACCCGGAGGCCGCCTGTTTCGAGCGCCCGATCCCGCCACAGGATCAGCACCGGCTCGGCGGCAGGCGCGTTTGGCATGACCACCTGACTCATTCGCGCATAAAACGGCTTCATCCGGTCACATCCCCTTCCATACGTGGGCATGGAAGTCCGGGTCGTTCACCGTGCGCAGCAGCTCGCCGTCCTCGAAGATCACCAGCCGCTCGGCCACGTCGCGCGCCTCGATGATGTAGATCCGGCGGCGCTCGTCCGTATCGTCCACCTCCGCGCCGTTACGAGCATTCGGCTCAACCCGCGAGACGGACCAGCTGCTGTCCACCTGCTGTTGAGTCCATCGTTTGCGGACGACGCCGGCGACGGATTCAGGCAACGGCAGCCAGACATTCCGGTCGCCGGAGTCGCGGACCCAGCGGCTGCCGTTGTAGGCGTGAGAGCAGATGTTCCAGGCGTTGTCCGGCTCCACCGCCGCGCGCGGCTGGCGCGCGTGCTTCAGCCGGTTGTTCTCCATGAGCACGCCGTTGGCCGATCCCACCTCGCCGAGGAAAACCCCCGTGCCGGGCGCCGCGGTGCAGCCATGGACCCAGATGTCCGTCGACCGCTCCGCCTCGATCACCGGAATCGCCGGCGTCGAGGGCGTGGCGTTGAAGGCCAGCAGTTCCACGTTCTCGCAGTCCTTCAGGACGAGCGGCACGCTCTGGCACGTCAGGTGGATGTCGTCGAACCGGATGTTCCTGGCCCGGCTCACCTGGAAACCGAGGTTGGCCTCCAGGCGAATGTGGCTGAACTCGATGTCATAGACCGGGTTCTTCTCCATGCCGTTCATGATGCAGGCGGCATTGATCTGGGTGCCGGTGATGTTCGAAATCCGGATGTTGTGAAACGCCGGCGTCGTTTCCATCTCCGGGCCGTCATTCAAGGTGTGCCACCTGTCGAGCCTGTTCGAGAGCTGGATGCCGATCTCTACTCGGCGCATGACGATGTTGCTGATGGTGACATCACGCACGTAGCCGCCGGGATACGGATAACGCTGGAACTGGATACCCGTGCGCGTTCCCTCGAACACGCAGTTGGTGACGGCAACGTTGCGCATCCCGCCGATGACCTCGGCCCAGATTGCCACGCCGCTATGCGCGCGGAGCACCGTGCAGTTCTCGATCGTCACGTTCTCGCAGGGAACCCGCGGCAGGCTGTAGTCCACCCGGGTCGTGCAGGTGTCGTCGCCGCCGTTGGCGATCCACCAATCGGGCAGGCTCTTGAGGCAAATGCCGTCGTCGCCCGTATCCAGGATACAGTCGGATATCCGCACGTTGCGGCAGGAGTGGATGTCGATGCCGTCGCAGTTGTGATAGGGCTTCCAGGGGTTGCGGATGTCGATGCCGCGAATCTCGACATCGCGGCAGAGCAGCGGGAACACCGTCCAGGACGCCGAGTCTCGCAGCCGGACGCCTTCCAGCAGCACCCGGTCACAGTCCAGGAAATAGACCAGAACCGGCCGCGGCCCGCCGCGACCGGCGTCGATCTCATCCCACCAGACCTTGCCGCTGCCATCGAGGGTTCCGCGGCCCGTAACCGACACGTTACTGGCCTGCACGGCGGTGATGAGCGAGGCCTGATTGGCGTTGATCCGATAGCCGCGGACGCGCACGTCCAACGGCCCGTAGGCGCCCCTGTCCGGGACGCCCTTGAGCACCGCTCCGGCGGAGAGATGGAACTCGATGTTGCTCCTGAGGAAAACCGGGCCGCTGAGGAACGTGCCGGCCGGCACGGTGACCCGCCCGCCCCCGGCCGCCGCGCAGGCGTCCACCGCCTTCTGGAGGGCCGCCGTGTCGAGCGTCAGGCCGTCACCGACAGCCCCGAAATCCGTCACAAGAAAGTCACCCTTCATCCGGCTTCTCTCCTCGCGTTAGACCCGCGGAAATGCGCCCTCGGGATTCCCGCACACCTCGTGCAGGATCGTCATGAATTTACAGAGATTCGGAAACGTCACCGGCGGCTGGAGGCCGTGGTCGCCATTCGGAAAATAGCGCTTCGCTGCCAGCAGGGGCGGCACCTTGCCGCGGATCTCGGGCTCGATCAGCCGCTCGTTGCCTTCGTTGACAACCTCTTTCTCCAGCCCCCCGAACATCACCAGTTCCGGGAAGCGGTTGCGAAGCGCCATCAGGTCGTTGCCGCCCTTGACCTCGAAGGGATAGAGGGAATTGAAACCGCATTCAACCAGCAGCGGAACCAGCTGCATGGCGCAGCCGTCCGAATCCACCGTCCGCACCGGCACGCCGCAGCTCGTGGCGCAATCGGCCAGTTCCCGGTAGAACGGCGCGCAGAACTCGCGAAATTGGTCGGGGCCGATCAGCATGCTGGTCTTGAAGCCGATATCCTCCCAGCAGGCGACGGCCTCCGGCCGCAGCCGCTCGATCAGCGGAAACACGTATTTGCGGTTGTGCTCGCAGAAAACGGCCATCATGTCATGCACCATCTCCGGCTCGTCGTAAAGCGCCAGGCTGGCGGAGGCCGTGCCCATCAGCGAGCGCACCCGCCCGAACGTGCCGCCGGCGTTGATCACCAGCGGCCGTTCACGCTTGTCATATCGCTTGCAGTTGCGTTCAATATCGGCGGCGGACATGAACTCGCGCGGAGCCGTCCGTGCCTTGTAAAACTCCCAGGACTTCCGGTCGCGCACCGGATAGGTGCGGTATTCCGGCATGCTGTAGGTGTCGGCATTGTCCACCAGCTCGCGGACCACCGACCCGTCCTCGCCCTCGATGACGACATAGCCATTCTCTTCGCGCCGGGTGCTCCGGATGCCTTCCCCGCCCGAGGCCAGGCTGAAATCCGGATAGATCGGCCCGGTTGTGCCCCAGTAGCGGAACCAGCTCTCGACGTCGGGGTTCTGCCAGTTGGTCACGCAGCCCCCGGCACTCGCCGGCATCCCGGTCGCCACCAGTCGCTCGTGCGTGGTGCGCAGGCAGCCCTGGCTCATGCCGGGCGCCCCGTTGAATCCGAAAATCGGAATGAAATCCGGCTCCTGCCCCGTCGCCACGGCCAGGAACCGCTCGCGGTCCGTCATGCGTTTTTTCATCGCGCCACCTTCCACCCGTCGTCAATGGACGCGCGGTCCTTCTCCACATCCTCGAACCAGGTTTCCAGGTCGCGCAGCAGCCGGCTGGCGATATCCGGATGCGCCGCCGCCAGGTTGTTCTTTTCGAGCGGATCGAGGGCGATGTTGTACAATTCCGGCGCGGCCGGAGGCGGAACGGTGCGCGGCGGCTCCGGATCCCCGCACAGTCCTCCCTCGATCAGCCGCTCGGGTTCATACATCGAAATGCGCAGCCAGGGATTGCAGCACGGCGCCGCCATCGCCTCCTTGATCGCGGGCCGCACCAGCTTCCAGTCGCCGTCCCGCGCCGCCGCGTTGCAGGTGACCAGCGGGGTGTACCGGTTCCATTGCCAGAACCGCCGGGTGCAGTTTTTCCCCTTCTCGCCCCGAATGGTCGGCAGCACGTTCACGCCGTCGAGCTTGAGGCCCGCCGGCGCCGGCACGCCGGCCATGGCCAGGAGCGTGGGGAACCAGTCGCTGAAATGGACCATCTCGCCGACTTCCCGCTTCCCGTCGAGCCCCGCCGGCCAGCGCAGCATCAGGGGCACGCGGATGCCGCCCTCGTAAACGGACCCCTTGGCGCCGTGCAGCTGACAGTTGAACCGGTCCAGCTTCTCCTCGCCCTGACCGCCGAACTGGGGCCCGTTGTCGCTCGTGAACACCACGATGGTATTGTCCGCCAGCCCCGCCGCCTCGAGCGCCTCGAGGATCCGGGCCACGCCGGCGTCCATGCGGTGGATCATGCCGTATAGCGTGCTCACACCCCGGTTGAATTGTCCCTTTTCAAGGAACGGCTTCGACTCCTCCTCCGGAACCTGGAGCGGCGTGTGGGGGGCGTTGTAGGTAACGTGCAGGAAGAAAGGCTCTTTCTGGTGCCGGTTGATGAATCCGACCGCCTCCTCGGTCCACACGTCGGTCAAGTACCGCCCGTCGCCCTTGACGATCCG
>CAYOQM010000169.1:0-5800 GCA_964406065.1 uncultured Verrucomicrobiota bacterium | reverse complement strand
AATTCGCGGGGTGACGCGGCACCAGCGCTGGCTTCTCTTTTAGCCGCAAAGAGGCGAAAAAATCCGCGAAAATTATTTCGTTTTTGCGCTAGTTTTGACTTTTTTGCGGCTAGAAAATTCTGGATTTTGAGGTCGCTTAGGATTCGTTCCGGGGGCCGGGAGCGGGAATCTTCTCTGCCCCGGCTTGATTTTGGCGGTAGCTGGCGGATGTTCGCCGGATGATTCGCTTTCTCATTCCGGGATCACTGGCCTTGGCCCTGCTGTTGCCTGCCTGTTCCTCCCGTAAATCCGAAACCAGCCGCGCCACCATGCAAGACGACCCCACCGAACCCGCACCCCAAGTCGTGAAAACCGACGCCGAGTGGCGCCAGCAGCTCACCCCGGAGCAATACCGGATCCTGCGCGAAGCCGGCACCGAGCGTGCCCACGGCGCGGTTTACGAGCAATTCAAGAAACACTCGGCGGGGACCTATCATTGTGCCGGCTGCGATGCCGTGCTTTTTTCTTCCGCGCAAAAATTCGATTCGGGCTGCGGGTGGCCGTCGTTTTACGACCCGGCGAAAGCGGAAAACGTGAAGCTCAGCAAGGATTACAGCCTCGGCGGCGTGCGCACCGAGGTGACCTGCGCCATCTGCGGCGGCCATCTGGGCCATGTGTTCGAGGGCGAAGGCTTTGATACCCCCACCGACCAACGCTACTGCATCAACGGCGGCGCATTGAAGTTCGTGCCGGCGGAAAAGTGATGCGCGGGGAGCGCCTGCTTTAAGGAGTCGCGACCTTACTGTCGCGCCGCGAAGCGAGGGGTGAGTGAGCGGATGAGGTTCCCGGGAACGCCAAGCCCCAGCTTGGCGAGTGGCTCTTCATCCGCGATTCCCTCCCCTTGCCGAGCTGGGGCTCGGCGTTCCCGGGGGTAAGGAGTCGCGACCTTACTGTCGCGCCGCGAAGCGAGGGGTGCGTGAGCGGATAAGGTTTCCGGGAACGCCAAGCCCCAGCTTGGCGAGTGGCTCTTCATCCGCAATTCCCCCCTTGCCGAGCTGGGGCTCGGCGTTCCCGGCGGTCGGTAGCTGCAATGTTCCCGCTTCCCAGATTGCAGCAGTCACTTGAGTCGCCCGACATCGAGGTTGACCTTTGTGACCTCGTCACCGCGAATTCCTCCCGGCACAAATAGCTGGTAACTCCCCCTCACCTGCCTTTGACCGGCCCGATCGTGCCACTCTCGACGAAACGCGCCTTGAAGAACCCCTTTTTCAGGAGGATGGAAAATGATTGCCGGGTGGGTGGATGCTGCTGGTTTGGGGTATGCAGTCAAACGCGCGGAGGGAAAGTCCCGCATCAACGAATCGGAAGACCTCACGGGAACCCATCCGGTTCATCGGGCGGGCCTACAGCCCTCGAGATCCTTGGGGATTGCCAAACCCAGCCCGTTGTGCCGGACTGGCATGTTGCCGAGCCCTTGCAAGGAAAAACCATGTGGGTATCGAGGATAGCTCTCAAGCGGATTCATGTTCAATTCATCGCAAGATTCGCAAAATGAGTCCCGTTTCACAAACCGTTCATGCTAAGACATCCAATGACACACGCCGTCTTGCTAGCCGCGCTCGGCGTGGCGATGACCCTCGATCCGCTCGCGGCGGCACCGCTGAGGGTCTATCTCATGGCGGGTCAATCCAACATGCAGGGCTTCTGCAGTGTCATCACCTTTCCGCAAATCGCAGCGGACCCGACCACGGCCCCGACCCTCAAGAAAATCGTTAATCCGGACGGCACCCCGCGGGTGCATGAAAACATTTGGATATCTACCAGCGGCTGCGCCAAGGACGCGACACCCGGCCAATTGACCACCGGCTACGGTGGCGGGAGAGGCGACCGGATCGGCCCCGAACTGACGTTCGGCATTTATACGCAGGAACATGTCAAGGAGCCCATCCTGCTCGTCAAGACCGCGTGGGGTGGCAAGACCCTCTGCCGCGACTTCCGCCCGCCGAGTGCCGGTGTCCATCCGACTCACCTCAAGGCGCTTGAGGAACTCCGCAAGGAAAACAAGGACACCGCGGAGTTGGAGAAGGAGTATGCCGAGCGCCATGGGAAATCCTACCGCATGATGATCGGACACGCGCAATCCGTGCTGGGCGACATTAAGATGACCAAGGTCGAACCAGGTTCGCCGGCCGACGGCAAGCTCATGGCGGGCTTCATGATCCGCCTGCTCATGGATGTGCTGCCGAAGTACGGTGCCAACGCCCGGTATGCCCTGCCGAGAATCAAGGGCGTCGAAGCCGGCAAGTTCCAGAAGCAGTGGGACCAAATGGTCAAGCTGATCGAGACCGCCCCTCCGGCCACCAAGAACATGATCACTTTCGACGAGGCGAAACGCCAGGGTCTGGAAAAGTAGGGCAAACCAATGCGGACCATGCGAATAGCAAACAGGTTGAGACTGGTCATTTTACTTCCTCCTGTGACAGAACAACAACAGCAATCAAAATGAACATCAGAAACAATACTCTATCAACTCTCTCGGTCTGCCTGCTGGCAGGAGCCGCCTTCACCGCCTCGGCGAAGGACATTCCCGCCCAATTGCCGGCTCCCGACGCCAAGCCTGGAGACGCCACGAAACCGGTGAAAGTATATATCCTCTCCGGCCAGTCGAACATGGTTGGCATGGCCACGCTCTCGGGCGCGAAAAACTCCTACACGGGCATCTACTTCAGCTCGGATCCGGAGATGCCCGCGGGGCCGCTGGATATCTGGCAGGTGGGCGGATTCAAGGTCGCTCCGCTGGCGGTTTTCACGGCGGACGGCACTCCAGCCCGCGATCCCATTGCTCAAGGCTCATTCGAAGTCCCGGAGCGCGGCATCTATCAGGTCCAGTGCGGTAGCGGCGAAAGCTCATTCGTTGCGATGGAAGTGGCCGGCAAGCCCGCCTATAGCCGCTCTGCCGGCAGCGAACCCGTCCGGCCAGAAATCACCCTCGAACCCGGCAAGCGTCACGCGTTCACCATCACGGGATTCACCGGCACCGCCCCGCGCTTCTGGCTGCGGAAGCTGGACTTGTTAGGAAACGGCGACCTCGAAGCCGTCGTCAAACGCGAGGGCATGTTCCCCTGGCTGTTGGACGGCGCGGGCAATTGGGCCGCACGCCAGGATGTCTGGCTGCAGGAGGCGCGCCTCACCCCGGGCGGCAAGGGCTCACCGCTCATTCCCACCTGGAATGGCAAAACCTTCGGCCCGGAGATCGGTTTCGGACATGTGCTTGGCACCTTCCATGACGAAGCCGTGCTTGTGATCAAGACCGCCCAGGGCAACCGCTCGCTCGCCTTCGATTTCCGCCCGCCATCCAGCGGCCGCAACGATCCCAACAGCGAATTCGAAAGCGCCGAGTACAAGCTGACGATCCAGGGAGTGCGCGAGACATTGGCGCAGATCGACAAGCTCGTTCCCGGCTATCAGGGCCAGGGCTACGAACTCGCCGGCTTCGCTTGGTGGCAGGGCCACAAGGACAGTTTCGCGGAGAAGGACATCGCCGAATACGAAAAGAACCTCGTCAACCTGATCAACGATCTGCGCAAGGATTTGAACGCACCAAAAATGCCCGTGGTGATCGCGGGCCTCGGCTTCGGCGGGCACAACATGCCGGAGAAATTCCGCGCCATCATGAACGCGCAACTGGCGGTGGGCGATCCCGCGAAACACCCGGAATTCGCCGGCACCGTCGCCTCGGTGGATACCCGCGACTTCTGGCGCGAGGTGGACGAGTCACCGAAGGGCGAGGACTACCATTACAATCGCAACGCCGAGACCTATCTCCGCGTCGGTGACGCGCTCGGGAGGGCGATGGTCGGCCTGTTGGGCGGCAAGGCCGAGCCGCTGCCACATCCGCTGCGTCCCCAAACGGCCCCTACCATGCCTTCAACTGAACTCTCCGCGGAGCAAAAAGCAGCCGCCCGCGCCAAGCTCGCCCCCATCATCCTCGATGGCATCGTCCCGGCTTATCTCGCCAGTCCGGAGAACCAACCCTCCATCGCGGCTCAGGCCAAGGGCGAGCGCCCGCAGCGGCCGAACCAGTTTCTGCGCGACTCCATCGATGCCCTCGTCAACTGCTACAATGCCGTCGGCATTCACGACTACGACTGGAAGGTCTTCGGCAAGGACCTGCGCGATGCCGAGTGGGATTGTTTCAGTTTCGACCCGCCGGAGATCCAGCCGAAGGAGAATCCCAACCGTTACCGCAAGGTGACCTATCCTGCCGGGATGGAGAACTGGTTTGCGCCGGACTTCGATGCCACCAAGGTCGCTTGGAGAAAGGGCTTGCCACCATTCGGTCAACTCGACGGCAAACTCGAACCGCTCGGGCAGTGTGATCGAACAGGCGGCTGCGGCTGCGGCGAGAAACCCCGGACGCTGTGGGACAAGGAGGTCCTCATGATCCGTGGCACTTTCGACGTCCCCCCGTTCAAGGACGGCCACCGCTACCGCTTCGTGGTTGGCGGAAGCAACCATGTGATGAGCGGCGAAGGGTATGCGATCTATGCCAACGGCAAGCTGCTCGCCGAATCAAAGGACGGCGTGCCCAACCGCGCCGGCGGACAACCGCGTGGCGGCCACCTCTACGCCGATTTGCGCAATGAATTCAAAGGCGGCAAGGTGACCCTCGCCGCCACCAGTTTCCTGCAATTTGCCAAGAAAGGTGCCGCTATCCCGCCGCGGGGCCACCTCACCCTCTGGATCGAAGAACAAAAACTCCCGCCGCTGGGAAAATAACGAGCGGACCCTAACACCAACCGACATGAGTATGAAACAACACCACAGACGATTCGCAATCACCGCAGCCCTCGCAATGCTGTTGCTGGCCGGTGCCCAGGCCCGGACATGGACCAGCGCGGACGGCACCAAAACCTTCGATGGCGAGTTGCATTCCTACGATCCCGCCACCGGCAAGGTTGCCGTGACGCTGTCAAATGGCAGGCAAATGGCCTTCCAGCAGGACAAGCTCTCCGCCGATGACATCGCCTTTCTCAAGGCGAATGGCGCCAAGCTGGCGGAGGGGCCTTCCGCTAACAAATTCACGCTTGGCAAGCTCGAAACCGATCCGAAGAACCTATTCAAAAGGCATGATGGCAAACCGGCGGACATGAGCAAACCGGTGCAGGTTTTCATCCTCATGGGCCAGTCCAACATGGTGGGTCTTGGCAATCTCGGCACGCTGGAGGAGGCGGTCAAATCTAAGTCGAAATACCCCTATCTCGTCGATGAAGGAGGGGCCTGGACCCAGCGGAAGGATGTCCGCAACGTCTTTGTCATGTGTTCCGGAAAGAACAAGGAATTCAAGGGCAATGTAGCCACCGTCTATGCCAACCCCTTGTGCAAGGGCGGCAGCGGCAACAGCCACTACGACGGCAATGCTGAAACCTATATGGATGTCGCCGAAGCAATGGGTCAGGCCATGGTGGAGTTGTTGAACAGCAAGTAACACCCGAACCCAATCACTCACGCAATTGGTATGATACAGCACCACCCGTATCCCACCCGAAGGATTGCGTTCACCGCCACACTGTTGTCGCTGCTTACGGTTTCCGTCAATCTCCATGGCGCAGGTCCCGATGCCGGCTTCTCGGCGTATCACACCCGCATGAACCCGGCACCCGTCGGGCATATCGGTAAATACGAGGATCTGGTCGTAACGCTTGGCAAAATAAACCGGCTCGAGTTTGCACGTGCCAACGGCTACCAGCCGGAGTGGCGGACCGCGGGCGGCGTGCATCGAGATGATAACGCGATTCCCACCACGACAAACGATCAGAAA
>CAYOQM010000168.1:0-5808 GCA_964406065.1 uncultured Verrucomicrobiota bacterium | reverse complement strand
AACGGCCCATGGCACGTGGAACCCCGTGGTGGGGTGCACCAAGTGCAGTCTGGGCTGTCTGCACTGCTACGCACTCGACTGTGCGGTTCGCCTTGCGCGCAGCAGCAACCCCAAGACCCGCGCAGCCTACAAGGCTCTTACGACCGACGACGGAGCAGATTGGAGCGGGACCGTCCGGACGCTACCGGAGCGTCTGGCCCAACCGCGCCGACTGAGGGCCCCGAGTCTCATCGTTGTGTGCTCAATGTCGGACATATTCCACCCCGCTGTGCCGCTGGAGTTCATTCAGCAGGTGTTTGCCGTGGCGGCAGAGACACCGCGGCACACCTTCAAGTTCCTCACGAAACGGGCAAGCCGGATGGCCGAACTGGCTCCTGAGCTGCCGTGGCCGCCCAACATCTGGCCCGGCGTGACCGTCGAGTCTGCGGACTACGTGCAGCGCATCGACGAGCTGCGCAAGGTGCCGGCGGCGCTGAGGTTCCTGTCGATAGAACCCCTGTTGGGCCCCATGCCCAAGATGGACCTGAAGGGCATCCACTGGGCGGTCGTCGGCGCAGAGAGCGGTGCGAAGGGTAGGCCGATGGATGTCAGCTGGGTGCGCGACGTGCGCAACCAGTGCGTTGACGCCGATGTCCTGTTCTTCCTCAAGCAGATGCGCGATGCCAGGGGCCGGATGGTCGAGCTTCCCGAGTTGGACGGATGGATCTGGCCGGAAACGCCCGCCTTTGGGGGGCTAGGCACAGTCGCCGTGCCGCAGCAGCCCCGCAGGTCTGTCGGGCTGAGCACAGCCACACCGGGCCACCCGGAATCCGAGGTGGCGGACCCCCAACACAGTGACCACGCCAGCCCTGACGCCAAGGGGCACCAGCGGCGCATCTCCCGTGTAGATGCTGGCCAGGGCACCAGAGGAGGTGAAGCAGAGGCAGGGAAGTAAATCATGGTGAAGCAGGTAGTGACGATGAGGCTAATGCCGACAGGGACGGTAATGACCGCGGCTCAGACCGCGGTCTTGGAGATCAAGATGAAGACCAACGCAGAATATCGACCGGTGCCGATCAAGGCACCAACAAGAGAAGATGAATGTTATGCAATCAGTAGCAATTATGAAGAACTCAGAAACAGCGGCCGGTGAAGTAACGGCTGACCACGTGGATAGCGGCGAGCTACAAAGACTCGCCAGCCAGGTCATGGCGTCCTTGAAGACGCTCGGCATGCACGGCAAAGGCGTGCCGGGAACCCGGGATCGCTGCAACGCGATCCTCAATGGCTCAGACGCCAAGAAGCAAGTCAAGGCGGCAGGCGAGCTCGCCGCAAGCCTGCGTAAGGGCAATGCGGAGGCCCAGGCCATCGCCGCGGCCCTAGACGTGGTTCTACAGGGCCGACCGCAGGCCGCGGAGCCAGAGACGCAGGAGGCCCGACAGGTACCGGCGATGGACACCACACAGCCCGTATCGCCGGGAGCCGCAGAAGGCCCCGAGCAGCGTGACGAGATCGTCATCGCCGGCGCTGCCGAAGCCCAGCAGCCCTCAGCTGTGCGGTGGATGAAGCCTTCGGACATCAAGACCGCTGAGCCGTTCAGCAATCTGCTCCCGGTCAACCCGAAGACGCGGGCGGCGATAGCCGAGAACATGAGGCGCGACGGCTACGACCCCGCATCGCCGGTGCCCTTCTGGGAGGAGCGGGGCGTTGCGGTTGACGCGCACACGCGCATCCTGGCGGCATGCGATGCCGGGTTGGAGCGGATCCCCGTGGTACCGAAATCGTTCGCGTCAGAGGACGAGGCCGTCCGCTATGCCGTGCATGCCCAAGTCGCTCGGCGGAACCTCAGTGACGCCGAGATAGTTCGCCTCGTGGCCGAGCTGGATAAGCGGCGTCAACGCGGCGGCGCACGTCAAGCAGGTGCAAAAACATCAAGTGGAGCAATTGACCGGAGTTCCAAGCAGACGGCCGAGCTGCTCCACACATCGTCGAGCAAGGTCGAGAAGGCCCGGGCGGTTAACGACAGCGGCGATGCCGCGCTCCAGGCGCGGGTCGCGTCAGGAGAGGTCAGCCTGAACCAGGCCGCCAAGACGGTACGTGCTCGGAAGCCGGCCAGCAAACCTGCTGCCGATTCGCAGGCCGCCGCCGCCAAGGCCGCCGAGCATGCCAACAAGCGGCTGATCGCGATCGCCGACGACCTCAAGAAGCACGGCGACGTCTTCAAGGCGGTCCTCGGGAAGCTAAATGCGCTGGCTGCGGAGATCCAGGAGCTGGTCGCCAGTGTCGAGACGGAGAACAACGGCGATGCGCGCTAGGCGTAAAGAACCGCTTACCGGTGACGAGCTGCCGGAAGGGCTTGGGATGCCGGCGGGTATTGTGGCCGGCGACGAAACAGCAGCGACACAACGCGTGCAGAGGTACGACAGAAAAGGTCGGCATAGATGCCGACGTAACGGAGGAGGTGCCAGGGCAACGAGTAAATTGGGCTGGGTAGGTGTCGATATAGGCTTTCCCAAGGCTACGGCCGACGGGGGAGGCAATGACTGCGGGCTGAGCCGCGGAGGTCCAAATGATGACTACAGAGCAAAGTCCGGCACCGAAGGTGGTACCGGAGACAAGAGAAAAGGAAATCCGTAGTGAGAGACGGAGATACAGACATGACGGAAGCACAAGAGCAACGCCCGGCACCGCAGGTGGTGCCGGCTACAACACCAAGAACAAGAATGACGACGATTGGAATTACAGAAATGACAGATATGACGGAAGCAGCGGCCGGTGAAGCAACGGCTGACCGCGTGGATAACGGTGCGATACACGGACTCGCCAGCCAGGTCATGGCGTCCTCGATGGCGCTCGGTGACGGCAATGAGGAGGCCCAGGGGCTCGGAACAGCTCTAGAGGTCGTCCCGCAGGGCAAGCCCAATGCCACGCCCACGGCGGTACTCAACGCGGCTCAAGATGCCTTCAGGGTGGTGTGGAGGCTCTTCTGGGAGCTCCGCCCGTATGGAGATGTGTTCCTCGACGTCCGTGAGCTACTGGCACTCCTTCACGAGTCTCTATGGTGGGTCATCGTAGAGCGTTTACCAGCACGCCAACAGGGGCCAGCTCAGCCTCGCGCTAAGACCGGTACCAGGGAATGGGCCGATAAGAACGTGAACATCCAAAAGGGCTGCGAACACGACTGCCTGTACTGCTACGCGAAGGAATGCGCGGTTCGCCGCAAGCAAACAACACCGGAGCGCTGGAGCCATCCAGAACTCTGCATGGACAAAGTGAATAAGGGGTGGCGTAGATTCGACGGTACCATCATGTTCCCGTCGACGCACGACATCACCCCGGTGAACCTCGAGGCGTGTGCCGCTGTGCTTGAGAAGCTACTCATCGTGGGCGACAACGTGCTTGTTGTCAGCAAGCCCCACCTCGAGTGCGTCAGGAGCCTGTGTGAGCGCCTGAGCCCGTACCGTGAGCAGATCGTGTTCCGCTTCACGATCGGGTCTATGGACGACAGCGTAGTCAAGTACTGGGAGCCCAACGCCCCGGCAGTCGCGGAGCGCTTGGAGTGCCTGAAATACGCAAGGGAGCAGGGCTACAAGACCAGCGTGTCCTCAGAGCCGATGCTCGATGCCGACATCGATGCCGTTGTCGCGGCGGTACGCCCCTACGTCAGCGAATCGATTTGGCTGGGAAGGGCGAACCAGCTGGTGCAGGCGGTTGGCCGGAATTGCCCCAACGACCCCGAGGCGCTGGAGATGGCGCGGGCACTCAACGCCGTGTGGAGCGATGCCGCGGTGCGAGGGCTCTACGAGAGGTACAGGAACGACCCGCTGATCCGCTGGAAGGATTCGATCCGGAAGGTAGTGGGTTTGCCGGAGGGGCAACATCCAACGCAATGCGCCGGGCAGACAGTTGTGGCCCCCGGCGAGGCCTCACAAGGGGCTGAGGCCACGTTGTCTGGCAACCCGGACGAGTCCGAACAAGCAGCATGACAACCCGGGCGGGCGCACCACTGTGGTGCGCCCGCCCATATTCAAGGGACCAGAAATGAACGACGACAGGATAGAGACAGCTAGCGAACCCCAGGGGCCTGATGAAGCCTCATCGGTGGGCAGGAAGACGCGGCGGAGCCGGCGCAAGGGCTCCGTTGGATCACTGAATGCAAATGTGCCCAGGCCGCGGTCGGCCAAGGGAAGGGTGTTGAGACTCATCACCACCATGTCCCGCACGCTGGGCTACGTCTACGGCTCGGACTACTGCCTGGCCCAAATCTGCGGCCATCGTCCCGGCACTGTGGCTCGGCTTCTGCGGGATCTGGAGGCGTCCGATCAGATAAGGATCGAGCAAGAGGATGGTGGCCGCCACATCTACCCTGTGGCCGCCGTCGGTTCAAGCAGTGCGGGGTCCATGGCGTCCGGCAAATGACGCGGAGTTGCGTGACAAGAAGATACGGGTCCGCCGGATGTGCCGGCCACGGCGGGGGGCCTGGAGGATGGTTGGCGTGTAGAAGGTGAACTAAAGCCCGCATGGCGCGGGCAACAGAAGGTGGGTGCAACTGAGTGATATGAATGTGACGGCAAGTAGTATGAGTGACGGGGATGACAAGAACAGGACCACCGGTGAGAGGTGTCGTGCCGGTGTAGCAGTGCGGCGTTGGTTTCCAGTGAGCCTCACGCGGCAGCTGGTGTTCGCAGTCCAGCTTGACGGCAATCGCTGCGGGCTGCTGCACGTCGACGGTCGACGGTGTGAGCGGGATAACGAGGCTAGCCGGTCGCTGGTCCTGACGATCTGCGACCCCGGCAATGGAGACCGTTCGACCACTTACGAGAACGAGGCAATCGAGATGCCGGAAGCGCTGGAGTTGGAGATCGCCAAGGCCCGACGCCTGGCGTTCGCCTCACGCTTGCAGGACGCCGTGCTGGGAAGGCTGGACTGCCGCCCAAACCCAGAACTGGTTATTTACGCGGAGTGCGACCTGATGAAGCAGGGGCACGCAGCGACCAACTGCGACGGCCTGATTGCGTCGCTGACCGAATACGGTGAGGACCTACACCTGGCCGACAAGCGAGACATCGACGAGCTAAAGGCCATCCGGAGCGACTTCGAAGCGCTCTGCGGTGTGATGGCGTGCTCAGCGGCGTAGAGACGGCCGCTGCGCGGAGAACAGGCATGAAGGAAGTTGGGATCAGAGATGATGTTAGGCCCCTCGCACTGACGCCGATGACCGGCAGGATGGATGACGCCCCGGAGTGCGTCGATGACGACGACAGCTTCGACGTCGGCCTTATGAATACGCTGAGCCTGCGCGATGATCAGGACGAGGATGGCAATACAATCCGTGGGTTCGGCGTCACGGGCGAATGGGGAGAGGGGGTGTAGTGCGACTGTAGTACGACGAAAATGAGGCAGAGACGGGGTTCGAGAATATATAGCGAACCTGGGTCGGAGGACCCGACCCAGGTCGCCTGACGGGAAGCTGAGAGGTGAGGTGGATATGAGAATGTTGAGGACGGGTTTCTATGATGACAATAGCGACGACGACGGGAGCACAAGGTGGAATCGGTGTATCCGATTTGGAGAATCTGGGTGAGGTAAGTGATACTGCGGGCTGCGACAGATTGGTGGCTCTGCGCGTGGTTGCCGAACGGCTGGGCCTTAGCACGCGTGCCGTGTACCGGTTGATCGCGTCAGGCGTATTGCCGCCGCCGGTCAAGATCGGCAAAGCGAGCAGATGGTTCACTTCGGACGTTGAGGGGTACATGGACAAGCTGCGGATGACCAGGACGAAATGCAGAGCTCTGTCCATTGAGCGGGGTGCGGCATGATCTGTAGCCT
>CAYOQM010000167.1:0-5884 GCA_964406065.1 uncultured Verrucomicrobiota bacterium | reverse complement strand
AATAATTCACCTGTAAGTAAGTTAATGACTCGACTATACGATAATTCACTAGCACATTAGCGGAGATTTTGTGATGCAATTGACACCCCGGGAAAATATGAAGCGGTGCCTGGAGTTTTCAACACCGGAACGGATCCCGAGGGATCTCTGGACCCTGCCGTGGGCGGAGAAGCGATATCCCGGGGAATTGGAAACCCTGCGGGCCCAATATCCGGGAGATATTGTTACTGCACCTGCCGCCGGAATGCCGTCACCATGCAGGAAAGGGGATCCCTATAATATTGGAGAAGCCATTGATGACTGGGGATGCATATTCACGAATATTCAGGAAGGGGTGCATGGTGAAGTCAAGTCCCCGATATTGACCGGCGACACACCGGATCCCAAGACCATCCGGCCGCCTGTGGAGAATATCCCGGCGGATCCGGCAAAAGCGCGTGATAGGATCAACAGGTTTTGCGGGACGACCGACCGGTTTGTACTGGCTCAGAACCTGCCGAGACCGTGGGAGCGTTATCAGTTCATGCGCGGTACCGAGAACAGCATGGTCGACGTGATGATGCCGGAAGAGGGACTGGCCGCCTGCCTGAAGGTGATCCACGAGCATTACCTGCGCGAGCTGGAGTTCTGGGTGTCGACCGACGTGGATGCGGTGTTTTTCATGGATGACTGGGGCTCGCAGGCCCAGCTTCTGATCCCGCCGGAGATCTGGCGTGCGTTGTTCAAGCCGCTTTACAAAGATTATTGTGACCTTGCGCACGCGCACGGCAAGTATGCGTTCATGCATTCGGACGGTTACATTTCCGAGATCTATGGCGACCTTGTGGAGGCGGGGATTGATGCCATGAATTCGCAGCTCTTCGTGATGGACATGGCCGATCTGGCCAGGAGGGTCAAGGGAAAGATTACTTTCTGGGGCGAGATGGATCGTCAGCATGTGGTAACTTCGCCTGATCCACAGAAGGGGCGTGAGGGCGTGCGCAAGGTTGCGGAACATCTTTATGACCCCTGCGGCGGAATCATTGCCCAGCTCGAGTTTGGTCCCGGCGGCAATCCTGCCACCGTGATGGCCGTGTTTGATGAGTGGAATCGGATTTAGGGGGTTGTCTTTATGAGTGCAAAGGAAGGCATGGCGGGTCGCAATCTCTGGTTTCTTGGGGTCGCCGCAGGCGTTTCCTCACTGGGCGGATTTCTGTTCGGTTATGACAATATCGTCATCAGCGGGGCAATCGGCTATCTCGCAAAATGCTTCAATCTTGATGCCGCCGGCATTGGCTGGGCGGCCGGTTGTGCGCTGGTGGGATGTCTGGCCGGTTCGGCAGGATCGGGCTGGTTGGCGGATCGCATAGGGTTGAAGAAAAGTCTCGCCATTTGTGCAGCCTGTTTTGCAGGCTCGTCCGTTGGGGTTTTCTTTTCGTATTCGCTTAACCAGTTTGTTCTCTGGCGAATTCTTGGCGGTGTGGGAATTGGCGCGGCGTCCATCCTGGCGCCGATGTACATCGCGGAGATCGCGCCGACCCGGATGCGTGGGCGGCTGGTTACGTTGTATCAACTGGGCATCGTGCTGGGGATCCTGAGCGCGGTTTTTGTGAACATGCTGATTCAGCGGAGCGGGACAGAGGAATGGAACCAGGTGCTCGGCTGGAAGTGGATGTTTATGGTTGGCGCGGTGCCGGCAGTACTATTTGCTCTGGTTATTTCCGCCGCATTGGAAAGTCCGAGATGGCTGATGAAGGTGGGGCGACTGGATGAGGGGCTGGCGGTGTTGACCCGGATCAATGGCGAGGCCATTGCGCGGGCAGAGTCGGCCTGCATCAGCGAGTCACTGGCTGCGGAGGAGGGGAAGTTTTCGGAATTATTCACCTCGGGGTTTGGCCGCGCGCTTTTCCTGGGCGTCGTGCTGGCCGGACTGACGCAGACCAGCGGTATTACTCCGGTATTTTCCTATCTCCCGAATATTTTTGAGGCAGCCGGCACGAAGACGTGTGATGCATTTTTCCAGTCGGTGCTGGTGAGTCTCATTAATCTCGTTTTCACACTGGTAGCGCTGTGGCTGGTGGACAAGGCCGGGCGCCGGACACTTTTGCTCGCAGGCATTACCGCGCAGACGGTGGCTTTTGCAACGGTAGGGTTGCTCTACTTCGTCGGAGGCTGGCCGATCGGGATACTTATCGGAGTGATGGCTTTCGTCGCCGGGCATGCTGTCGGCAACGGCGTGATCTGCTGGGTTATACTGTCCGAGATATTTCCGACTAAGGTGCGGGGGCGTGCCATGTCCGTTGCGACAACATCGTTGTGGGTGTTTGCCTTCCTGGGGAACCTGGTATTTCCTATGATGCAGAAGGCGATTGGCAACCATGGGGCATTCTGGGTGTTTGCCTTCATGGCACTCGTGAATGTATTCTTTGTTCTGTTCCTTGTGCCGGAGACAAAGGGGCATTCGCTCGAAGATATCGAGAAACTATTTATCAAGAAAATCAAAACAGGAAAATAGCCGAATGAAACATCGCGTGAAGGTCATTCTTACGGTTTTGAGCTTGGGATTGTCGGTGTCGGCCGCCGAGTCGGGGACGGCGCTGAAGGATTGCGGAGAGATCAGGATTGTTTCTTCGAGTCATCAGGATACGGCGTGGATGAATACGCCGGCGGCGTGCATGCAGTTCAGGATTGATCACAACATCATGCCGGCGCTGGAGATGATGAGGAAGGATCCGAATTACACGTTCTGCATGGAATGTGCGCTGCACCTGATGGAGTTTCTGGAGGTGCATCCTGAAATGCGTGGGGAAGTGATTCAGCGGATGAAAGAAGGCCGGCTGGAATTTGGCGCCACGTACAACCAGCCGTACGAGGATTATCTGTCCGGCGAGGAACTTGTGCGCCAAACCTATTACGGGCGACGCTGGATCACGAAGAACCTGCCCGGGTGTGAGGCACGTGTGGCGTTCAATCCCGACACGCCTGCCCGTTCCCTGCAGATGGCGCAGATTCTTTCAAAGGCAGGCATTCCCTATATGTTTATCAGCAGGTATCACGAGGGACTCTATAATTGGAAAAGCCCGGACGGCAGTTCTGTCCTGGCGTATACCCCGGGTCATTACAAGCTACACCGCCTGATGCTTGAACAAAAAGCGGACGAAAGCATCCGGATGATCAGTGAGCATCTTCCGGCCTGGCAGGCCTACAATCGCAAGCGTGATATTCCTCAGGTGTTCTGCCTGATCAACTCGATGGATTTCTCGAAACCGGTGGATTTTTCGCCGCTGCTCGAAGGCTGGCGTAGCCAGCCGGATGCCGGCAAGTTGCCGGTGATGCGATATGCCTCGATTGCCGGGTATTTTGATCAGCTGACAAGCAAGGCCGGAAATTTCGATTCCGTGATGGGTCTGCGCCCCAACATGTGGCTGTACATTACCGGTCCTACGCACCACTGGACCGCATCCGTCCGCCGCGAGGCGGCCAGGGTGCTTCCCGCCGCCGAAACGTTTTGCACCATGGCCTGTCTGCTGAAGAAAGACTTCTCGGGATATCCGTCAAAGAAGTTCGATGAGGCGTGGATGGACGAAATATACATCGACCACGGGATCGGTGGTAACAAAGGCCATATCACCGATGCGGTATTCCACAATAAGGTGGTGAATGCATTGACGCTATCCCGCGAAATCCTTGAGAAGTCGCTGGCGGATATCTCGGCCAGAATTAAAACTGATTCAGGGAAGGGTAAGCCGGTGTTTGTTTACAATACCCTTTCGTGGAAACGGACGGATAGGGTTGATCTGGATGTTCCCGCGGACTGTTCCGGCGGGGTTCTTAAAGTGGTTGATTCCGACGGGAACGAGATGCCGACTCAGCTGACCGTAGCTGGCGCGCCGGACGAGCTGAACGTTGCGCTGGCGACGGCGGGTGCCCGGGCGACGGCAAACTCGGAGTTCAGTTCTGATTATGGGGCGGGGAAGGCCATTGACGGTCGCTGGGATGTTCGTGAGCCAGACAAGGCGCTCGGCGGTTCCACGCAATGGAGGACGAAAGGGTCTGCTGGTCCTGAATGGTTGGTGATTGATTTTGGCAAAACGCGCACGATTCACAAGGTGGTGTTGCGTCATGAAGGCGTTATGGGTGTTTATGAGGATGAAACCCGCTGCAACACGTCTGATTTTCAACTGCAGAGCGCCGACTCACCTGAAGGCCCGTGGGTTGACCTTGTTCCGCCGGTTGTAAGCAACACGGCATCGCTGACCGTGCACGAGTTTGCGGCTAGACCTGTCAGATTCCTGCGCCTGTATGTGACGAAGGGGACGCAGACGGCTGATCCGATGGTGCGGGTCTACGAGCTGGAGGCGTTCGAGAAGGTTGTGACGAAAAAGCCGGGAATATGCTTTATGGCGCAGGATGTTCCGTCGCTGGGGTACAAAACATACTACCTGCAGAAAGATGATAAGGGGGCCGTGTCGAAAGTGGATGCCGGTGGATCTTTTGCCGGACGTTGCGAAAATGACTTCTACCGGATTGAGCTTGTGCCTGGGGGAATCAAGAGCATTTATGACAAGAAACTGGGGTTTGAGTTGTTGAAATCCGACAACCTGCTTGGCGGAGAGGTTTTCACGATGGTGTCGCCGCTTCCCGACCAGCGCGCCAAAGGGACGGATGCGGGCGAGTTCGACAAAATTCCCCAGCCCGGGGTGGACGACACCTATGACAGGGTTGCCCGGCACAAGCCGGAATGGGCGATGGTTGAGCAGGGGGCGCTGTTTTCCGCCTACGAGTTGAGGCAGAAGCTGCGTGATGCGGTCGTCCGGCAGCGCATGGTGCTTTGGCATGGAATCAAAAGAATTGATTTCGAGGTTTTCATCGAGAATTTCAACGGCAGTCTGTGGCGCGAATACAGGATGGCGTTACCGCTGGCGCTGGAGAAGCCGCAGATCACCTACGAGGTTCCCTTTGGGGTTGTGCGGGTGGGGAAGGATGAGGTGCCCACCACGGGCGGGCGTGCCTATGACGTGCTGAGTTATGATGAGCAGTTACGTGATATCAGGCCCCGCGAGGTGCAGAACTTCGTTGACGTGAGCAATACGAAGGGCGGGGTGACAATGAGTTCCGATGTGACGGCGTTCGACTGGAAGGATCTTACGGTCACGAACAACCCTGCAACGGTTATCCAGCCGATTCTGCTTGCCACGCGCAAGTCTTGTAACCGACGGGGGAACTCGTATCCCCAGGCGGGCGATCACCAATACAGGTTTTCGATCACCTCGCATGAAGGCGGGTGGCAAAACGGGCGGAAGTCCGGGCTGCAGGCAAACAATGCCCTTATCCCGGTAACGGGGCTCCCCGGTGTAGGCACGAACGCAACGTTGCCCGCCGAGATGAGTTTCCTCTCAGTTTCTGCGAATAATGTCATCATCAGTACCGTCAAGAAATGCGAGGATGATGATTCCGTGATTGTGCGCGCCTATGACATTGAAGGGCGCGATAGCATCGCCGGTTTGACGTTGTTCAATGGCGTGCAAAGAGCCGAGCAGGTGAGCCTTCTCGAGGAAGGCGGCAAACCGCTGCAGGTGAGCAAAGGCCGGGTTGAGCTTTCTGTCGGGCATCATTCCATCGAAACCGTGAAGTTAGACCCGAATTCGGGATGCCCGAAAAGCGAGCCCCGTAGTGTCATAGAGTTCCCTTTCGTCCCTTTGCCGGGTGCCAAGGTTTACGCGGACAAATCGCGCGCACCGGAAGAGCGGGCGGCGGCGGTACTGGCGGAGATGACAATCAAGGAAAAATTAAACAGCGTGGGCGGCTTCAAGCTTTTTTATTCGCCTTCGATTGAACGCCTCGGGATGCGTCCGCTCTATTTCTCCGATGCCTCGCAAGGGGTTCATATCCGCGAGAAGATCAA
>CAYOQM010000166.1:0-5932 GCA_964406065.1 uncultured Verrucomicrobiota bacterium | reverse complement strand
CCATCGGAATACTTGTCCAGGAGGACAGGTTGGTTGACTCGCAGAGGTAGTTATCTAGGAATAAGGGGACAGTCTACTGGCCGGAGTAATAGAGTGATGATTCTTTAGCGGTTGCGCCAGCGGGGACCGGGGCGGGCTTGCTGGCGGACCATGGTGGGTTTGGGCTGCTTGGGCTCCTCGAGCAGAAGCGCATACCATGACTCGCCCAGTCCCGCATTGGAAAACTGTCCGAGCCGGCCATTGGCCACATGTTCCCAGTTCGCCTCCAGCACCTCGTCATCCGTGGCGGCCTTGCCATCCACCAACACCTTGAGAGCCTCGTCCAGTTGCTTCCGGCGGACAAGTATCCAGGAATAGGTGGCATAGATGAGTGTCGAGTCCTGCTTGAATTTCTTGCGGTACTTGTCGTAGGTCTTGCGGAGATCCGCCTCCTGGCCAAGCTTGTACTGACGGCACATCTTCATGCAGACCAATACGGGATCACCCAGCATCGTTTTCGGAAGCAGCGTGTCAACCTCCTCGAACCGCTTCAGCTGATACAGGAACTGGAGTCGGATGGCGTTGATCTGCCGGTCCAGCATCAGGCTCCACCGGCAATAGGGTTCCATCTTGCGGGTGGACTCCAGCGCCTCGATCAGCATGGCGTCCTGATCCTTGCGGGCCTGGTCCATGATCCACTTCATGCCCCCGCCCCGGCTGGCCAACTGCTCATACTTGCGCTTAAGCACATTCGTCCGCTCCGTGATGCGGGCCTGTATGGCGGTCATGAGTGCGGTAATCCGCCGCCGGATCCAGAGCGTGGAACCAACTTGTATCCCAAGTCCGCACAATACCGCCACCACCACGCTCCAGGCGCCCCAACGCACTCCATAGTGCAATCCCGCCCAGACACCCACCATGCAAATCAATGAAAGCAAAAGAGTTAACATGTCACATTATCCTTTCAAGAGGCCTGATTATATCCAATAGCCCCGATCTGTCCACCGGGTTTGCAGGAAGCCAGTTGGACCGCCAGATCCGTCAACTGCCGTCCTTCTCGTCCTTGCAGTCCCTCGGCTGACCCAGTAAAGTTCCCTCCAATTGCATGAACGACCACGACCCAGCCACCCTCCTCGTCTATCCTACCGCCGTCGCCCTCCGGCAGGCCCAGCGGCGCGCCCTGGAGCGGGACGGCTTTTTCGACTGGCGGCGGCACACCACCCTCTCGACATTGTTGCGGGACTGCGCCGTCGTCGCCCTGGCGCACCGGAACCTCCGCCCTATCCAGGATCTGGATCGTGAACTCGCCATCGTCGACGCCGTCTCGAAGTTCCGCCGGATGAACCCGCCCCCCCTCCCCGCAACCGGCGAACACGGCACGGGACTGCGGGCTCTCGCTCCCGCCGCCCTCGAGGAAACCCTCTCCCAGCTGATCGATACCATCGCCCCGCTCGCTGATCGCGCCGGGGATTTCCTGCGCCTGTTGTCCGCAGACCGGGCGGCTCCCAAAAACCCCGACCTGGCCGCCCTCTACTCCACCTATGCCGGCGTCTGCCAATCCCTGGGAGTCGCCGATGAGGCCACCCTGAACGCCGCCATCCTCGCCCTCCTGCGCGGCGACCGGTCACACTGGCCCGCCTCCCTGCGCCAGGCCAGAACCATCGCCTTCATCGCCGTCCGATGGGTGGCCCCCTTCCAGGAGTCCGTCATCCACGCTCTCGCCGCACAACTCGGCCGCGACCAGGTCACCGTCCGGCATATTCTCTCCGATTATGAACAGGACTGGTGGGGCGCCCCCTTGCTCACCGACACCGGACGCCTCCTCTTCGGCGACGCGGAGAGCGTGGCGGCTGAATGCGAGTTTCAATCCTCATCCACCCGCTCGGCGATCGAACACCTCACCAGTCTTCGCGAGGGTTACGCCATGCAGGATCGTGCCCTCGCCGAACAGGCCCGCGGACGGGTCGGATTCTCCTGCTCCGTCGGCGTCTATGGCGAAATCGAGGATCTCGCCCGGCGCATCGCGTGGGAGTTGCATGACCGGCCCGACCCGCTCCGCCCGGAGGACATCTGCCTGGTCACCCGCAAGCTCGGCACGGCATCGGACGCCATCATGGATGTCTTCGCCCGCTTCAATATTCCCTACTACTTCCGCCGTGGCGTCCCGGCACTCGCCGTCCCCGTCGTCAAGTCCCTGGTCGATCTCGCCCGGTTGTCCGCCACGCGGGAACGCGACATCTTCTGCGCGCTGCTGCAAAGTCCCTGGCTCCACTGGGAGGGAATCCTGGCCGATCCCGTGCAACTTGCCGACGACCTGCTCCGCTCCGGAGTTGAACCTGTCATGGATGCGCCCGACCGTATGGCACGCCGCCTGACAAGTTATGCGATGCAACAGCGCCGGTTTACCGAACGCTCCGAGGCGGAGGCCTATGGCGCTTCAGCCGTCCGGGCACTGCAATTCGCCATGGGCACGGCCGCCATCCCCACGCTGGATGACGGCCTGGCGGATCTGATCAACCGCTGCAACCGGTTCAAGTTCGCCGACATCCAAGCCCCGCCCGCTGGCGACCCCACGGGATCCCGGGCCTATCTGCTCAATTCCAAGGCCTGGGAAACCGTGTCCCTTACGCTGGAGACGCTCCGGCGACATTCCCTGGTCAGCAAGAACGGAACCCCGTCCGGCACCTGGACCGACCTCGTGGATCTCCTGAACCGGGCCCTTGAAAACATCACCGTATCTCCGGCGCCCCCTGACGAGTCCGGCGTCTGGATCCTCAACCCATACGACCTGGCAGGGTTGAGTTTCAAGGTGGTGCTCATGGCCGGCCTCAACGCCGGTGCATTTCCAAAGTCGCCCACCCCGAGTCCGCTCTTCCCCGACTACGAACTGCTGGGGTTCAGGGAGCGTCTCATGAAACAAGGGCCGCTCCCCGTCGCCGCACTGGCCGCGTCCAAGGTGCGGAACAGCCAGGAGAACCTGCTGTTCCTCTCCTGCCTCGCCGCCTCGCGCGATACCATGGTCTTTTCCTATGCGGGCCATGACGAAACCGGACAGGTGCTCACGCCGTCCGTGTTCTTCAGCACCCTCTGGCGGCTGGTGGGCTGGCCGGCCTGGCCGACCCTTCCCGCCCTGCCGCCGGATCCCTATGACCGCTGGCGGCTCGCCAAAGCGCCGGCACACCTGCAATCCCACTGGGCCCGTCACCTCGCGCTGAACAAGGAGGTGCCCGTCATTGCCGCCTTCAAGCGCCGTCCTTTTCCGGGCGAATCCTACCTCGGCACGATCCCCCTTGAACTGTGCCGGGGTGACGATGAACGCCGCCAGCGGGTGGCCCAGGGCGGCGCCGTGAATGACCTGCGTTCCCCATCGGCTATCCCCGCGCTATCGGATCTGGCTGTCCACATTGCGCACGCAATCAAAGTGGAGCACCAGCGCCAGGAGTTCTTTGGCAAGCAGAACCAGGGGGAAGGAAAGGCGCCCGCCGATGCGTCACGTTCGCCGGGCCATGAGTATGCAGGCGTGATCGATCCCGCCCTCTGGGCCGGCATCAAACCCGCCCCGGCTGACGGTATCCTTGACCTGAGCCCCACCCAGTTGGAACGCTTGATCGCCTGCCCTTACCAATATTACCTCCACCACATCCTCAAGCTGGAACCCATCGAGCCCAACGATCTTGAGCCCCGCAACCAGGATTTCGGCACCGCGGTCCACACCATCATGCACGCCGGCTTCCAGATTCTGCAGGGACTTCACGCCGGCCCCACCCTTCCGGACTTGTCCAAACTGGAATCATCCCATCACCACCTCATATCGCCGGTTTGGGCCGTGCCCGACCGTCAAGGTGTATGGCATCTCCAGGAAACGGCATGGCGTCCCTCCGACGATGCCCTTCCTCTCGTTCGTTTCCCGCCCGATGAACAGACGGTCCTCGCCTTTTTCGACGACCTGACCCGCATCCTGCTCGACTGGGCGGGCCGTGGAAATGCCATCTGGATGCTGGGCGCACCGGAACAACTGAATGTCCAGCGGATCCGCATCAGCCGGGCCGTCCGCGGTCTGGTCCGCACGGCTATGGATCCGGAGGCCATGCCGGAGGAGGCCGGACTTGAGAACGGCAGGCGTTTTCCCGCACTGCTTGAATACACCTTCAACAGCAGGCTCAGCGGCACGCACGCATCGCTTGAACTCACCGATCCCGCGGATCCCGGCCACCGGTTGCGCCTGCACGGAAAAATCGACCGGGTGGATTTCATCTTCGACCCTGACCGCACCCTCCAGGCCGCCATCGTGGTTGACTACAAAGGCGCGGGGAAAGTCAGATCAAAAACCGGAACCCTGGCGGAAGGCATCCTCGCCGGCAAGGATTGCCAGCTCCCCGCCTATGCCCTGGCCGCCTCGGCCGCTCTCACACCCCCGGGGCTCCCGTCCCCCGGCGCGCGCATTCCACTTCTTATGCAGTACCTCTCCTATGCGCAGCCCTTCGAGGACATGGTTAAGCAGTCCCGGCAACACTGGGTGAACCTTGATGGGCGGCCGGATGAACCGGCGGATCTCGCGGCCGCCTTCACCACACTGGCCTTTGCGGCCGCAAACCGGTATGAGCTCGGGGATTTCGCCGTGTCGCCGCAGGCCTGCGAGTACTGTGAACTCAAGGCGTGTTGCCGTCATGCCGCAAGCCTGCTGGCATCCGAAGCCGGGGATAACGGGGGTGACGCATGAGTACCTGCCGCAGCATCAGGTTCATCGCCTCGGCCGGCACAGGTAAAACCCACCAGGTCGTCAGCCTTTACCAGGCGCTTCTCTTCGGCCGTCCCTACCCGCCCGACGACACCGCCCTTCCCGGCTTCGCCGCCGGCTCCATCTTCGACGGCCATGCGCGCATCCCTCCCGAGCGGATCCTCATGCTGACCTTCACCAGGAATGCCGCCGCCGAGATGCGTTCCCGCGTCACCGAGGCCATCGAGCGCGAACTCGCGGGCGGCAATGCGGAAACCGAGGCCTTCTGCTGGAGCCTCCTGCGGCGCCTGTCGGGCGCCACGATCTCGACCATCCACTCCTTTGCCCAGCAACTTCTCGCCGCGCATACCTTGTTTCTCGGGCTGCCCCCGGACCTGGTCATCCTGGAGGAGACTGACGCCGCGGATCTCCGCGCGGACATGATTGAATCCACACTCAAGCAGGGCCTGGCCGGCCCGGACGCCGCCAATCTGGAATGCCTGTGCGACGGGCGCGGCGTCGCCGGAATCGAACAGGGAGTCGAGCAGACATTGCGCGCGGCCGCCGCATGGGGATTGGCCCTGGACACGAACGACCCTGCCTCGCTCATCACAGCACCCGTGGTTCCAACCCTCACGGCGCTTGAATCCATTCTGGAGAAACTCGAGGCATCCTCCTGGCAGAAAAGCAAGAAGCGCGACGATGTCCTGCGCGCCCTCAGGGATGCCGTCAGGAAACTATCGGCCGAAGCCCCGCGGCATGACCCGGAATCCCTGGGCCGCCTCATCGCCCGGGACGCGGCGACCGTCCGCCTGAGCAGCAAGGGCAATTGGGGCCAGAGCGACGACATCAAGTCGTTGAAGGCCGAGACTGAGGCAGCCCTCGACTCGATGGCCACCTATCCGGACCGTATCACGGCCGGACGCCTGCTGCACTCCTTCCTGACCCTGGCCCGCCACTGCGCGCTCGCCATCCAGACCCGGAAACGCGCTCAAGGCGTGCTGGATTTCGACGACCTCCTCTTCCGCGCCAGGGATCTTATCCAAGCCCGTCCCGATGCCGTTCCGGAACTGGATGTGATCATCATCGACGAAGCCCAGGACAACTCCCGCATCCAGAACGACCTCATCGGCCTTGTGCAATCCCAGTCCGGGGCCGACATGGTGATGTGTGGCGATACCAAGCAGACGATCTATGGCTGGCGCAAGCACTTTGCTGGTCTGGAGCCGCAGGACA
>CAYOQM010000165.1:494-5994 GCA_964406065.1 uncultured Verrucomicrobiota bacterium | reverse complement strand
GGCGCCTTCCCCACGCTGGACGATCTCTGCCAGGCGATGGGCGTCATCAGCCAGGAGCACTCGGGCCGCAAGATTGAAGACCACCGGATCTGCGATGCCAACGACGCCTATGCCATCAATGGATGGGAAGAGCATGCCGAGGGCAATCACGGCGGAATGGTGGACTGCTTCCGCAACCCCAAGGCTGACCCGGGCTTGTTGGCCTATTACAATCAACCGCTTTATGTCGCGGTGAAGACACGCAACCAGGTGGCGCATGTGGGGGAAAGCATCACCGTGGATTTTTACGTCATCAATGAGAAAAACCTCAATGGCCCGCATCTTTTAAAAATGAAAGCTCTGGATCAGAGCGGGCAAGAGGTGTTTGCCAAAGAGACGAACGTAACGCTCCAGGGCGGGGATGTCTATGGCCAGCTTCTGGTCGAAGGGGTGACGATTCCTGTCACCGGAAAGGGCGGCTTTTTCAAAATCACCGCGAGTCTAGCAGATGCCACCGGAAAGGAACAAGCCACCGGGCGTGAGCAGATCTTGGCGGTCGACTGGAAGAACCACCCCCTGGCGGGGCAAGGAGCTGTACTGGAGGTCGATGGCAAAATCCAGGATTTTTTGAAAACGCAAAAGAATCTGGAGATCCCGCCTCTCGATGAAAAATTGGGGCCCTTGGATTGGGTCATTGTGGCCCGGCCCCTGAAGCCGGAGCCGGCGGTGATTACCACCACCTTTTTGCGCACGCCGACGGGGGAGAAGCCCGGCCTCAAGGCGACCTTCTCGTCGAGATTTGATTTCAAGGACACGTTGCTCGAGCGGGTCGATGCGAAGGTGGATTTCCAGATGGAACGGCAGATCCAGGACCCGGAATTGAAGTCGCGGAAGAAGCTCTTCGTGCGCTGGGAAGGCACCCTGCTCCCGCCCAAGAGTGGCGAATACCTCTTCAATACCCTCAGTAATGACGGCGTCCGCCTCTGGGTCGATGGCCGACAGGTGATCGATGCCTGGAAGAACGTCGCACATACATTCTCCAGTAATGGCAAGGTGACTTTGGCAGCGGGCAAACCCGTCCCCATCCGCCTGGAGTATTTCCAGGTCGCCAACACCATGAAAGGGAACGATACGGTTGCGGATGACGAGACGGCGGAAATCCATTTGCGCTGGCTTCTCCCCGAGACCAAGCCTGTGGATCCGCAGCCGCTCTTGGACCGGGCCCAACGGGATGGAACCACGATCATTATTATTGACGACCCAGACAGTTGGCTGGCGCCCATCCAAAAGAATAGTGACATCAAGTATTCCGGCCCCTTCACGGTCCGCAGGATCCACGACGGTGGGCAGTATTTCGTCCGGGAACATCCGCTTTTTAAGGAGCTTCCCGTCAACGTCGGCATGAACTGGCCTTACCAGAACCTTATCACCGGCCAACGCCTGGGCTTGGCTCTGCAGGGGGAAGAATTGGTGGCGGGTTGTTATGACAGTCCCCGAACTTTCCAGCTGGGAACGGCAGTCGGGGTGATTCCCTTTGGCAAGGGGCGGATCGTCGTCTCCACTCTGAATATTATGGCAAACCTGGAGAATCTTCAGGGGCCGGCGCACGTTGCGGCTAAACTGCTCTGCAACTTTGTCGAATACGCCACCAGCCGTAAGCCAATGGGAGAGCCGGGCACCTCCAAAGGGGCGAAGCCATAAGGATCATTCAAGGAGTCTATGAACATGAAAACATCACGAGTCATTTCAATCATCATGGCCATGCTGGCATTGACGGAGGCCCTGTACGCCGCCGATGCGTCGGCGAAACCCAATATTCTGCTGATCACGACCGACCAGCAACATGCCGGCATGCTGAGCTGCACCGGCAATCCGTGGGTGAAAACCCCCGCCTTGGACCACCTCGCGGCCCGTGGAGTGCGTTATGAACGCGCCTATTGCGCCAATCCAGTCTGCGTGCCGTCGCGCTTCAGCATGTTTTCGGGACTGATGCCGTCCGTGATAGGCCTCGGCGGCAACGGCATGCTCGAGCGACCGTTGCCGGAGGCGGTGGCGAAGAACACCATGGGCACTGTCTTCCGTCGGGCCGGTTACCGGACCGCCTATGGCGGCAAAGTACATTTGCCGGGAACCGTGAAAGAAGCCGTCAAGGAAGGCCATGCCGGAATCGAGAACTACGGGTTCGAGGAATATCTGACCGCCGACGAACGCGACGACCTGAGCGCGGCTTGTGTTCGCTTTTTGCAGCAAAAACACGAGCGCCCGTTCCTGTTGGTTGCCTCCTTCATCAATCCTCACGATATCTGCGGGATCGCCAAAAAGGTCAAGCTGCGCACGGGAAAACCTGCCGACATCTCTGAGCAGGAGTTCATTGCGAAGCACTGCCCGACCTTGCCGGTTAATTCAGGAATTCCGGAGAATGAACCTGATTTGCTCGATGCCAGCCTTTTCCAAGGCGCACACAAGGACCGCGGAGAAAAGCGCCATGGCTATAGAGATGACGACTGGCGCGTTTATCGCTGGCACTATGCCCGCCTGGTCGAGGACGTCGATCGCCAGATTGGCCTCGTACTGGATGCGCTGGAAAAAAGCGGCTTTGCGGACAACACGTGGGTGGTCTTCACCTGCGACCACGGCGACATGGACGGCGCCCACCGGATGGGACACAAGATGGTTCCCTATGAGGAAGCCATCCGGGTCCCATTCCTGATTGCGGGCAAAAACGTCGTGAAAAAGGGCGCGGTCGAGCGCAAGCATCTCGTCTCAACCGGCATAGATCTGATCCCGACCCTCTGCGACTTTGCCGGCTTGGCTATCCCGCGAGAACTACCGGGAAAGAGCGTGCGCGGACTGACCGAAGGAGGCGCGGTCACGGACTGGCGCGACACCCTGGTGGTGGAAAGCGGGATTGCCTGCACGGTGTTGATGCCACGCTACAAATACACCTTGTTTTATGGAGGCAAACAACGGGAGCAATTAATCGATTTGGAGAAAGATCCCGGAGAGATGAAAAATCTGGCCGTCGATCCGGCTTTCCAAAATCAACTTGAAGAGGGACGTCGGCAACTGACGCAATGGTACAAGGCCCGCGGAATGGTTCTCCCCAAGGGAGTTGAAAAAGGGATGCCTCATCATGACGGGTAAAAGCTCATCCTTTTCTCATCTCGTTTCCGCCCTTATTCCGCTTGTGCTTTCCGCCGCGGCCATCAACGCTGCCGCCGCGCCGGTGCAAACCGAAAAACCAAACATCATCATGGTGTTGCTCGATGATGTCGGCACCGGCTGGATTCCGCCGTACGCCGAGAGTTTAACCCCGGAGCAGTTGGAGCCGGAGATCCTCGCCGACTACGCCAAGCAGCGAACCGATGGTATGCCGGTCAGTCGGGAAAAACATTTGGACGCGGCCCGCCGCTGTATGCCGTTTTTATCCAGTTTGGCGCGTGACGGGGCAGTTTTTGGTAATTGCTTTGCCACCGCCTCGTTGTGCGCGCCGAGCCGCGCCGGACTGTTGACCGGCAACTTTCAGCAGCGCTGGGGCGCTTATTCGAATATGGATGTGGATCGCAACGGCATTCCGGCCAGCCGGGTCATGCTTGCCGAACCGTTGTCGGCTGCCGGATACCGCTGCGGCATCATCGGCAAGTGGCATGTCGCCATGAAAGATCCGGCGCTACGGCAGCACACCTTGGCATATCAAACATCTTCCCACCCCGGTCAGCATCCGCTTGACCGCGGCTTCGGCTACTACTTCGGGTTCAATAATTCCGCCAGCAGCTATTATGAGGCGAAGGGGTTGTGGGAAAATCGCTCGCCAGTTCCCCTGAGACCCAAAGGCGAATTCCTCACCGACCTGTTCAACCGGAAGGCCTGTGAGTTCGTGGAAACCGCCTTGAAAGCGAAGCAGCCACTCTTCCTCTATTACGCGCCCATGACGCTGCACGACCCAATCGTGGCGCCGCCGGAACGGTATGTTCGGCCATTCGACACCGGAGTTAAATTCACCGACGAATATGCCGGTCACCTGTTGGCCTTGGATGAGGGAATTCGAAAGCTTGTTGCGCTCCTGACGCACTACGGGCAGCAGACCAACACACTCTTCATTTTAAGTTCGGATAATGGTTGTGCCCAGTACTCCGTTCCCCCTCACAATGCCCCGAACCGCGGCGGCAAAGGCACCGGCTGGCTCGGCGGCCTCAATGTGCCGCTCATCGTTTGGCAGCCCGGTGTTGTCAAGCCGGGGCGTCCTGAGGGGATTGTCAGCCTGGCCGATCTGATGCCGACGGTGCTGGCCTCCGCCGGAGCAGCGGTTCCGGCGAACATTGATGGGAAGAACCTGCTGCCGCTCTTGCGTGGAGAAACCGCTCGGGCGCCCCGCGACTCGCTGGGATCGTGCGGGGTGCATGGCTGGCGCTGGTCCTATTTCTACGAGGCTCCTGACAAGACCAACCGGAGCAACACTTCGACTCCCCCTTTGTATGCTTGGTGGCTCGAAGGGGACAGGTTGCTGTTGGAAATCACTCCGCTACAGCCCAACACCATTGCCGGTCTCCCCAATGGATTGCCACCCCGCACACTTCTCTACAATCTTGCTGCGGACCGGCAGCAGCGCCATGACTGCCATGAGAAAGAACCGGAGTTGACTCGGGCGCTGAGGAAAAACATCCAAGGCTGGCTGGGCGAAATGGCCGAACCAAGATCAGCCGCAAAAGAGGATTACCGCCTGTTGCGGGATGGCCAAGGAGAATCAAGGCACAAATGAATCAATCGCCAATTCTAGTGCTCACCCTGCTGCTCGCGCCGATTACCGCCCGAGCCGATGCCGAAGCGCCAACGCCGCGCCCGAATATCATTTTCATCATGTCCGATGATCATGCCGCGCAGGCGATTGGCGCCTATGGCGGACGCCTGGCGAAGCTTAATCCGACACCGACTATCGACCGGCTGGCGAAGGAGGGGATGCTTTTCGAGAACTGCTTTGCCGGCAACTCGATCTGCACCCCGAGCCGCGCGACGATCCTGACCGGCCAATACAACCACATCAACAAAGTCTATGATCTCGACGGACGCCTCGATCCGGCGCATCAATTCTTGCCGATCGAGCTCAAGAAAGCCGGTTACCAGACCGCGATGATCGGCAAGTGGCACCTCGGCTCGGAGCCTGCGCCTTTCGACTTCTACTGCGTGCTTCCCGGCCAAGGCCAGTACTTCAACCCGACCTTCATCGTGCGCGGCGAGAAGCCTTGGCCGGAAACAACGTTCAAGCGCGACGGCAAACACGTTACTGATGCGATTACCGATCTCGCGATCCAGTGGCTTAAAGGGCAACGCGATCCCGCGAAACCGTTCTTTCTCATGGTTCACCACAAGGCGCCCCATGACATGTTCGAGTACGCCCCGCGCTACAAGGACTACCTCGAGAACGTCGCTATCCCCGAACCGGAAAGCCTTTGGAATCAGCCCCAGTTCGGCTCGATCGGCACGCGCGGCGTCTACGGCAACGCGCTGCTGCCCGACTTCATGG
>CAYOQM010000165.1:0-484 GCA_964406065.1 uncultured Verrucomicrobiota bacterium | reverse complement strand
TGGCCTTATATCGGCACCTCGATCGGCGAGCGCAACGCGCATCGCAATTACGTGAAGACCTTCAATCACACCGGCCTCCCGACGCCAGAGCAGCGCAAACGCGCCGCCTATCAAGACTACATGAAGCGTTATCTGCGTTGCGTGAAAGGAATTGATGACAGCTTGGCGACCTTCTTTGACTATTTGCGTTCCGCCGGCTTCATGGAGAACACGCTCATCGTTTACACGAGCGACCAGGGGATGATGCTGGGCGAACACGACTATCAGGATAAACGGTGGATGTACGAGGAGTCCGCGCGCATGCCGCTAATTATTCGTTACCCGAAAATGATTAAGCCCGGCATGCGCACGGATGCCATCATTGAGAATGTCGATTTTGCGCCCACGCTATTGGACTTCGCCGGAGTGAAGAGGCCCGATGTCATGCAAGGACGGAGCGTTAAGGCGATCTGCGAGCCCGGCCGGGAACCGGTCGATTGGAGGA
>CAYOQM010000164.1:0-6030 GCA_964406065.1 uncultured Verrucomicrobiota bacterium | reverse complement strand
AATCCGTTCACCCTGGTTGAACCGCCAGAACCCTCCGCGCCGGGCAAGCCGCCGCGCCAGTTGTTTTTCGCCCTGACCCCCGGCGGGAGCCAGGCCACGCTCGTGTGGGAGTCCCGCCCCCGTGCCGCCTACACGATTGAAACCTCGGCCACGCTCGCCAGCGGTTCGTGGGTGGCAATGGAAACTGGCGTGCCCTCCGGCGGCGCCATCACCTCCCGCAGTTTCAGCCGTGGCACGGCGCTCCGCAAATTCTACCGCATCAAGGAGTATCCCTGATGCCGCCGGCTTGTTAGCCGGTCAAAATGTATTTTCATAATACAATCTCAAAGCGGTTTACACCCGCCCGTCACCGGCCGATAACTTCACGGGTTTCACCCAGCCGCAACTCGAAACCAACCCACCAACCATGAAACGAAACCACCAAAGCCAGCTCGGCGCCGCCTTGATGCTCGCCACCGCCGTCCTGCCCGGTCGCCTCGCCGGCGACACCCTCACCGCCAACGCCGGTGACGCGCGATTCCGGACCAATTCCAGCGGGGCTGTTGTCGGCGGTCCGGAGGAACCGGACTCTAGCGGCACCTATATCGGACGCAAATACTATGGCAATGGTGAGAACAACCACTTCGTGGTTCCCTTCCAACTGCCGGACCTCGGCGAGGGCACCTTTTCCGATGTTTCGGTTTCCGTCCTGCCGAGCGGCAAGGGTGGCGGCCTGAATGCCAACCTGTGGGCGATTCCCGGTTCCCGCGCCGCCAACACCCCCTTGCAGAGTGACGTGAACAATGGCACGCAGAACCACACCGCGCGCGGCACCCTGATCAATGACACGTTCTGGGATGGCAGCACCGCCACGGGCTCGTTTGTGAGCACCGGCGCCCCGGAGCAGGCTGGTCTCGCGAATTGGCTCAACCAAGCCTATCAGAACGGCGACTACGCCTACAACTACGTGTTCATGCGCCTGAGTTCGAAGGATCTCTGGCCTGCCACCGATGGCAATGATAACGCCTACTTCGACCTATCCACCGCCAATTCGGGCAACAAACCCTATCTCACCTACACCTTTACCCCGGTGGATCCGAGAGCGCCGACAGTCACCGATTTCGCGGTCACTCCGACCACCATGTACAGCGGCGGCAGCGCCACCTTGAGCTGGTGGGTCACCGGCGCGGACACCGTCACCATCGACAACGGCGTGGGCTCGCTGACTGGCACCGGCTCTGGGACCATTGCGCCGACCGTAACCACCACCTACACGCTCACCGCCACCAACACCTTTGGCTCCCGCGTCCGCAAGACGACGGTCACCGTGATCGAGCCGCCCACCATTCCCATCAGCCTCAACAACCCCAGCTTCGAGACTAACCGCAGCACCAGCGGCACGGGTGCCTTCGGGTCGGGAGAACTTCAGGATCTTGGGCTAACCAGCCCCACCGGTTGGTCGGTCATCGCCACGGACAACGGTGGGACGAACATGGCGGAGATTGCCTTCGGCTGGGCCAACATCACACCAGCCCATCCGGCATCGGGACCGCCCCAGCCGCAGGTCATCGAACTCCATGCCGGTGCCGCCATCGGGCAGACGTCCGCCACCCCGTGGTCGAGCCTGTCCGCCGGGGATGTGCTCACCCTGAAGATCGCCGCCGGCGACCGCAATGCCAATGCGCCCTCCGGCACTCCCCGTTGGCCGGACAACTCGTTTTTCGGCCTCTCCAATGGTCTCGCCACCCGGCTTGGAGCACCGCCTGCAACGCCTGCAAATGATGCTGCCAGCGCCACGAGTTGGATCGGCAACCAGGTGACCCAAACTTTCGTCGCCACGCCGCCGAACGGCTATAAGAGCGGCACCATGGCCGATGTGACACTTAGCTACACGGTCCAAGCCGCCGACCTCGCCCGCACCGGCAATGTCGGCGTGTTCATCGCGTCTCTCGGTCATCGCGACAACACCACCAACGGGACTTCGGTGACCTCCGCCCAGAGCTTCTGGGACAATGTCCATCTCGGGGTCGTCTCGCTGCGCCCGGCCGTCATTTCGTTCCAAGCCGCTCCGGAAGCGATCGAACCCGGCGGGAGCGCCACGCTGTCGTGGGAAGTGATCGAGGCGACTTCGGTGACCATCGACCACGGCATCGGCGCGGTGCCGGCCACCGGGTCGGTCAGTGTTTCCCCCACCGCCAACACGACTTATACACTAACCGCCACCAACGCGAAGGGCACCAGCACCGCCACCACGACGGTGATTTTCCTGGGCCCCGGCCCCTACCGCTACTACCGGTTCGTGCCGCTCGCACGGCGCGGGGGTGGCACCGGCGATACGCAGATCGACGAGTTCCAGATGCTTTACAACGGCACCCGCATTCCGTGCCCGACCTCCGGTGTCTCCAATCCCGGCGGCTCGAACACCCCGAACGCGGGCGAAGGGGCGCAGAAAGCCAATGACAACCAGCCCGCGTACAACGGTCCCAATCTGCCCGGCACTGGCGGCAACACCAAGCTGTATGACGGCAAAATGATGCCGTTGGTCTATGACTTCGGCGTTACCACCGATGTCACCGCTTACCGCTGGTGCACCGGCAATGACTCCACCGATCGCGACCCGGTTTCCTGGCGGGTGGAAGGCAGTCATGACGGCGCCCACTGGTCGATCTTGGACGAGCAAACGAACTATCCGGTCCCGAATACCGGTCCCGATGACAACGAAGGCCGCAACGTCTATCTGGCGGACTTCGCGATCGCTCCGTTCGGCGGCGGCCCGTCCGTGACCTTCACGGCCAACCCCACCAGCAGCGTCACGGGCGATCCCGTGACACTCACCTGGAATGCGGGCGATGCCACCACGGTCACCATCGACAACGGCGTGGGCAGCGTGGCGGCACCGAACGGTTCCACCATCGTCCATCCGACCGCGACCACCACCTACAAGCTCACCGCGACCAACGCCGGCGGCACCACGGAAAAGACCGTCACGGTCAGCGTGGTGTTAGGTCTGCCGGTCACCTACAATTTCGAAGAGGGTTCGCCCTTGGCCGCTAGTTTCCAAGGGTGGATTAACGTCGGCGGACAGCCTTGGTCCGTCACCGACGGCAGTGGCAATGCCCGCAGCGCTCCGGGTGTTGTCAAATCGTCCACCCATGACAACGCGCACGCCACCATGATCCTGCGCTCGCCGGAATTCACGCTCAACGGCAACGGCGACCTCATCGCCTACATCGGCGGCGGTGCCAGCCGGATCGCGAGCGTCAACGGCCCGTGCGGCAACCTGCCTGTCAACTCGGCTTTCGAAGCCGGCTTCATGGGCATCGCACTCCGCAAGGTCAGCACCAATGAATATATCTATTCGGTGCCCAAGACCGCCGGCGGCCAGGATCCGGACAACAGTTCCAAGCACACCATCGCCGCTTCGTATCTGAACGGACTTCTCGCGGCCAGCCCTAACGAAATTTACACCGTTGATATTATCGACAGCAACGACGGTGGCTGGGGCTGGACCTGCGTGGACGATGTCACCATTCCCGGCAACACGGTCACCGCTGTGGTGCCGGTGATCGAAACGTTCATCGCCAATCCCGTTTCGTATTACCCCGGCGGTTCGTCCTCCCTGAGTTGGACCGTGGCCAACGCGGACACCGTCACCATCAATAACGGAGTGGACACCGCCAACGCCCTGAACGGCTCGGCGGCGGTCAGCCCGGTTTCCACGACGATTTACACCCTGACGACAACCAAGGGTTCGCAAACCCGGACGGCCACGGCCACGGTCACGGTTTCCAGGCCGATCGTGGCTTCGTTCGCCGCGAGCCCAACCTCGATCTTCCCCGGCGGCTCCGCCACCCTGAGCTGGAATGTGGCCGGCGCGGCCAGCCTCAGCATCGACAACGGCGTCGGCACGGTGACCGACAGCTCGGTTTCGGTGAGTCCGACCACCACGACGACCTACACGCTCACGGCCACCAATGCGGCTGGCGATACCACCGCCACGGCCAAGGTCACTGTCACGGTGCCCGTGATCGCATCGTTTGGCGCCACTCCGGCTGTGATTAACGCCGGCGGTTCAGCTACCCTGAGTTGGAGCGTTAACGGCGCGGCCAGCGTCAGCATCGACCACGGCGTCGGCAGCGTGCCGTCTAACGGCTCGACCGCGATCTCACCGGCTGCGACGACAACCTACACGCTCACGGCAACCAACAGCGTGGGCGATGTCACCGCGCAGACGACTGTCACGGTGTTGGGCGCGACGGGTGGTCCGTTCCGTTACTACCGCTTCGTGCCGACCGCGCTGCGCGACCCGGGCGACAACAGCGTTTCGATCGGGGAATTCCAGATGGTGTTGGACGGCAATCGCCTCGCCGGTGCCAACGCCAGCGAGACCCCCGCCGACTCTCCCGGCGGTGAAGGGCCGCCGCAGGGCAATGACAACAATCTCGACACCAAGTGGCTGAATTTCAGCAAGACCAATGCCCGCCTGATCCTCGACTTTGGTGCCACCACGAACGTGACCGCCTATCGCATCGGGATGTCCGACGACAACGGCGGCCGTGCCCCGGTCAGTTGGCGCCTGGAGGGCAGCCACGATGCCGCCGACTGGGTGCTGTTGGATGTCCAAACCAACTACCCCACGCCGCAAAGCAAGACCTATATGCCGGACTTCCCGCTGTTGCCCTTCTCCGGTCCGGTCATCACGTTCTCGGCTACTCCAACGGTCATTCTCCCGGGCCAGTCCGCCACCCTGAGCTGGAGTGTCACCGGCACGGCATCCTCGGTGAGCATCGACCAGGGCATCGGTGCCGTGACCACCAGCGGCAGCGGGTCCGTCACCCCCGCCGCCACCACCACCTACACGTTGAGCGCCACCGGCGACAGCATCACCCGCACCAAGAACGTCACCATCACCGTGGCCGCGAGCGGATTGTTAGGTTCCTCATACGACACGAGCTTCGGGGAGAATCTCCTCAACCCGATCTCCAACCTGATCGCCGCCACGCCCAACGCCGCCTTCATCCAGACGGCCAACATCGACTACGACGGCAACTTCGTCGGCAACGTGCCCGGGATCACCGACGGAGATTCCTTCTCCGTCCTCTGGACCGGTTGGTTTGACGTCAACCTTGAAGGTGCCGGCGATTACACCTTTGGCACCGAAAGCGATGACGGCAGCATGATCTACCTCGACCTCAACAACGACGGCGACTTCAGCGACGCCGGGGAGTTGGTCGTGGGCAACAACGGCAATCATGGAATGCAGACCCGCACCGGCACGGTGAACCTCACCATGGAAAGCGTCCGCATTGTGATCGGTTTCTACGACGACGGCGGCGGCGAAGGCATGCGGGCGCGTTTCAAGAAGGGCAGCGGCGTCGCTTGGTCCGCGCTGGGTCCCGTCAACGGTCTAACCGGCCATTTCCTCCCCGCCCAGCCGGCTGCCGGACGGCCCGCGATCACCTCCTTTACGGCCAGCCCGACCACGATTGCGGCGGGCACATCAGCAACGCTGGCCTGGGACACGACCGCTGCCACTACCGTGACCATCAGCAACGGCTTGGGTGCCGTTGCGGCCAGCGGTTCGCAGGATGTTACTCCTGCACTCACCACCACCTACACGCTCACTGCCACCAATGCCCAAGGCACCCGCACCGCCACGGCCACCGTCACGGTCATCTCCGCCTTCGCCTCCTGGACGGATGACAATGGCCTCGCGGGCGCGAACGCCGCCTTCGGCGCGGACCCGGATCAAGACGGCATCCCGAACGGCGTCGAATTCGTCCTCGGCGGCCAGCCGAATCCCGCCAACCCGAACGCCAATTCCTGCGACCTGTTGCCGGAGCCGCAGGTGGTGGGCAACGACTTCGTGTTCACCTACACCCGCAATGATGCCGCTGCCTATCTGAATCCCACCGTCGAGTTCGACGCCGATCTGTCAGGAGTGTGGACCACCGCCGTCCATGGCGTCAACGCAACCATTGAGACCACTCCCGGTTCGCCTGCGGATACCGTGCGGGTCAGCATTCCACGCAACGGCGCCGCCAAGCTGTT
>CAYOQM010000163.1:0-6038 GCA_964406065.1 uncultured Verrucomicrobiota bacterium | reverse complement strand
GCCGAGACCCGCGAAGTGGCGGCCCAGTTGCGCGAGCATCGCATTCCCTGCGACGTCATCCATCTCGACACCGGGTGGTTCGAGACCGACTGGCGGTGTGACTACAAGTTTTCCGAAAGCCGGTTTTCTGATCCGGCGAAAATGATCCGGGATCTGCGCAAGCAAGGGTTCCGGATCAGCCTCTGGCAATTACCCTATTTCACGCCCACTAATCCGCTTTACCGCGAGGCCGTGGCGAAGGGCTACATGGTCCGCGATGCCAGGGGCCAGGCCGCCACGGAGGACGCCATCCTCGACTTCTCCAATCCCGAAGCGGTGCGCTGGTATCAGGGACTGCTAGCGGGCCTGTTGAAGATGGGGGTCGGGGCGATCAAGGTGGACTTCGGCGAGTCCGGTCCGTTGGCGGGACATTATGCCTCCGGCCGCAGCGGCTGGTATGAGCACAATCTCTATCCGTTGCGCTACAATCAGGCGGCGGCCGATGTCACCAGCGAGGTGACCGGTGAGAACGTCATCTGGGCGCGCAGCGCCTGGGCGGGCAGCCAGCGGTATCCGTTGCACTGGGGCGGTGACGCGGAGAACACCGATGGCGGTATGGCGGCCAGCCTCCGGGGAGGTTTGTCGCTGGGGCTCTGTGGCTTCTCGTTCTGGAGTCACGACATAGGAGGTTTCGTTCAAAAGAGTCCCGAGGCATTATACCGGCGGTGGTTGCCTTTCGGAATGTTGACCTCGCATAGCCGGTGTCATGGTGTGCCACCGAAAGAACCGTGGCCGTATGGGGAATCGTTTACGGACGCATTTCGGGCGGCCGTGGAACTGAAATACCGGCTCATGCCCTACGTGATTACCCAGGCGCAGGAAAGCGCGGCGCACGGCTGGCCGCTGCTCCGGACGCTGTTCTTCGAGTTCCCGGAAGATCCGACATCCTGGCTGATCGAGGACGAGTACTTCTTTGGCCGGGACATCCTGGTCGCGCCGCTGATGGAAGAGACGACCGGCCGGCAGGTCTATCTGCCACCGGGCAACTGGATCGACTACCAAACCCGTCGGGCCATTGCGGGAGGGCAGTGGCATTGGATCGAGACCGGGAAGATTCCCTGCGTGATTCTCGTGCGGGAGGGAGCGGTTGTGCCGCACGCGCCCCTCGCCCAATGCACCGTCGAAATCGCGTGGGATCGCATTGAACACGTTGCCTTCCGCGATCCAACGAAAGTCCAATGAGAAACACTATCCACGCTGAACCGATGGAGCAATTCCGGTAGCGTCTGGAAATTGTGTTCATGGTACAAGGCGGGCGAGATCATAATACTGCTCTACATGGCGGAAACAGGGGAATGTCCTGCTGTTACCGCGTCTTGCCAGAATTGCAGTCATCACGGTAGAATGAGGACCGATGCAATCAACTTTCATTTTCTGCCGCTGCGAATTCGCCCATGTGATTGACCCCGCCCAATGCGAGCAGATCGAGGCCGGCCTCACCGCCGCATCCGCACCCCTCACCGTCATACCCGACCTCTGCGGGAAGGCCGCGGCACGCGACCCCGCTCTGCTCGCCCTGGCCGCGACACCCGGGGCCGTCATCATCGCCTGCCACCCGCGCGCCGTCCATGCATTGCTGCGTTCCGCCGGATTCCCGCTCGACGTCACGCTTCCCGCCGTGATGAATCTGCGCCGGGAAAGTCCCGAGTCCATTCTGTCCTCACTGGGCCTCGCGACGACGCCTTCCGGGGCCGGCGACAGTTCCCCCGCACCGCAGCCGCCAGCGGCAGCCCCCGACTGGCAACCCTGGTTCCCGGTGATTGATTACAGCCGCTGCACGGGATGCAGGCAGTGTGTGAGCTTCTGTCCCTTCGGCGTCTACACCGTGGACGCCGGGAAAAAAGTTCAGGTGACCCATCCCCGCCAGTGCAAAAACAACTGCCCCGCCTGCGCCCGCATCTGTCCGGAGTTCGCCCTCATCTTTCCCAAGGTCAACGATTGTCCCATCGACGGCTCGGAGGTTCTTGCCGAACATATCGATCGCCGGAAGTCCGCCGCACTCAACCCGGACTCCGATATCCACGCCCTGCTCGCCCTGCGGCGCCAGCGGGCCGGGCTGGGAAAATTTGAGCGCAATCTCGAGCAGGCCGAACAGGAGCGCGCCGCCTGTCTCCGGAAGGCCGGCGCTCAGGACGAGGCGGCCACATGAACCCGTCCACCCTCTCCTCTCCCCACCGCTATGGCGACCGGCAGGAGCGTGCCGATGCCGGCAAGTACCATGTTCCGGAAAAGGAGTCCGACTGGGATGCCATCGCCGCACTGGCGCAACATCATGTCCGGGAACATCACCTGATTGCCCCGCTCGCGCTGGACGAACTGCGAGCCCAGGCCGCGGCGCTGGCTGCGGCAAACCAGCTGCCGGAGCGGCAGCAGGAGTTCCTGATGATCCAGTTAAACAACGCGGTCTGGCGCGATGTCCTGGCCTCCATCCCCTTCAAGCGCCGCACCCTGCTCCTGCCGCCCTGCCTGCGCGCCAGCCAGGAGTGCCCGGCCCGGTTCGACGAGTTCGGACTGCTGTGCGAGCAATGCGGCAGGTGCGAAATCGGCGCGTTGTCAGCCGAGGCCGACGGGCTGGGGTATGCCGTACTGGTCGCCGAGGGCACCACCCTGGTTGCCGACCTCATCCGCAAGGGCTTGATTGACGCCGTGATCGGCGTCAGCTGCATGCCGACCCTGGAACGCACCTTCCCGCATCTCTTCACCCGCGCCGTTCCGGGCATCGCCATCCCCCTCATCAAGGAAGGCTGCGAGGACACCACCGCCAGCGGGCGCTGGGTGCGCGACTACCTGCATCTTCACGACACGTCGAACGGGGGGCTCTTCCTTGATCTGAGGGCGATCCATACCGAATGCCAGTCATGGTTCCAGGAAGCCCCCTTGCGCACCCTCCTGGGAGCGGGCCATTCCGAAACCGAGAGCATCAGCCTCGCCTGGCTGACCAAATCCGGGAAACGCTGGAGGCCTTTCCTCACGACCGCCGTCTATCGCGCCTTAAAGCCGGAATGCGACCCTGTGCCCGTCCCTGTGCGCAATGTGGCCATCGCACTGGAATGCATCCATAAGGCCTCGCTGATCTATGATGACATCCAGGACAATGATGCCCGGCGTTATGGCGATGATACCGTGCATCAGACCCATGGCGTCCCCGTTGCCCTGACGGCGGGCCTGTACCTGCTTGGCCAGGGCTACCGCCTGATCGCCGGATCCGGCGCCAGCGACGCGGAGCGCGTGGCCATGATGCAGCTGGCCACCGAGGGTCACCGCGAACTCTGCCTTGGCCAGGGCGGCGAGTTATGCTGGATGCGGAACCCCGAACCCCTCACGGCCGCGCAGGTGCTTGAGCTGTTCCGGCTCAAGACGGCCCCTTCGTTCGACGTGGTCTTCCGGCTCGGCGCCATTTGCGGCGGCGCCACCCCGGAGGAGCACGCCGTTCTCAAGGCTTACAGCGAGGCCCTGGGGATCGCCTACCAGATTCATGACGACTTGCAGGATTTCACCAGCGACGGCGATGTGGATGACATCAAGTCGCGGCGCCCTTCCATCGTCATCGCCTCCGCCTGGGAGGCCGCCACCGGTGCCGACCGGGAAACCCTTGCCGCCGCCTGGTGCGGACAGGTTGCGGAAAGCACGACCGGAACCGAGGCCATGCGCGCGCTGGTGCTGAGCCTGGGAGGCGATGAAAAGGCCCGCGCATTCCTCGAGGATTACAAGGACCGGGCGCTGCGGGCGCTGCGGCCCCTGACCAACCGCAACCTGAAGATCCTCCTCCACCGCATCGTCGGCATGATCTTCGATAATGGTTAAGGGTTATTATTCCTCCGGCCATTAAATAGCAGCAAATCCGCGCGACGAAAAAGACTTCACCACCCGCCTGGAGTACCAGCCTTCTCATCCTAACTCTAGCCGTACCCGGCGGGTGGTGGATCCTCTTTTCCGTTATTATTTTGTGGCCGGATTAATCGTTATTGGTGAATGAAGCAGGATTCCAATTCATGCCATAGCGAGGCTTCATCCGGTTGCGGGACGGATCCGCCCTGCGAGCGGGCCAGCAGGGTGCGCAGCCGGTAGACGGACTTGATCTGCTCCGCGCCAAGCCCCGCCGACTCCGGAACCTCCAGCACGTAGTTCGGACTGATCTCCGGCTTGATGGCATCCTGGGCCCACGCCATGGCCTCAGCGGCTTCGTCCGAAGTCATGGTGTCATGTTTCCAATGGAACCCGTAGCCTTTCAATCCGTATTGCGCCCGAAGTCCAGGCTGGGCCACCCCTGAGAGCGGCAGAACCGCATACATGAAGAACAGCGTGCGATGCGCCGCAGGCAGGTCTGCCGGATAGGCATTGATCAAGTCAACCGTGCGCCGCACGGAAGCCTCCGTCTCGCCGGGAAACCCGATGATGAACGTGCTTTTCGTGTGAATGCCGCAGCGTCCCAGCCGCGTAATGCCTTGCAGGATATTCTCGGGTGTAGTGCGCTTGTTCATCCGCCGCAACTGGTCTGGATCACCGGACTCCACTCCCAGCAGGGCCTCAAGGCAGCCGGACTCCGCCATCAGGGAGGCCAGGGTCTCGGTGATCCCCGAAACTCGCAGCATTCCGCGCCACCGGACGCCGAGTTTCGCCCGCACCAGCGCCTTGCAAACCTCCCTGGCGCGGGGGGGCGTCGCGAACAGGTTGTCATCGGTGAAGAAAACCCGGCGCACGCCATCGCAGGGCGGAATGGAACGGATCTCCTCCACGATGGAGCCGACATGGCGTGCGGCCACGGGCCGCAGTCCGCGGAAGTCGCAAAAGGCGCACCGCGAGGCGCATCCCAGTCCGGCCTGCACGGGGATGTAGGACGGGGAAGGCCCCTTGAGGAAGGCGCTCCAGTTCATCTTCACCTCGTGGAACGGTTCAGCCACCAGCGGATTCAGGCGCCAGGCCCCCTGCTCATGCCAAGCGGTATTGGCGAGGGTCCGGGGCCGGTGGCCTTCGCGACATGACGCCAGCAGTTGCAGGAGGGTATTTTCGCCACGATCACTGACGACCAGAACATCGACCGGCGAGGGCCGTTCAGCATCAACGAGGAAGTTGTGTTCCGCCACGGCCGCGGCAATGTCCACGGTCATGACGCCCGCCTCACGCAAGCATCGGTGCTGGTACGATTTCCATACCTGGATGCCGCCCGCGATCACGAGGGCGCCGGGCGCCTGCTGTTTCACCCAGGCGGCCATGGCATCGATCTGTGCGGCGAACGGCAGGAATGTGGTTGAGATCACCACGGCCCTTGGTTGGCGCTGAGCCAGCTCCTTGAACCGTTCGTGGCCGGCTGCCAGAACCGGGATCAACTCGACTTCAAATCCCTGTGTCGCAAGCCACTGTTGCAGGTAGGGGCCGTTAAGTGGAAGGAAGGCCGCCTCCTGAGCCCTGACCCTGGCCTCCGCCCGCCGCGTATCGCGACCCGAGCGGAAATAGTCATCGAGGAAGGGAATTGACGCCGACGTCCCGTCAACCAGGAGCCGCGCTTTTTCGCGCACCTCCTGTCCCAGCACCTCCTGGGTCCCCCCTGACGCAATGATAATGGCATCCAGTCTCTTCATCTCGGTCCCCTCATCCTACAGATTTCTATTGCCATCGTCGCTATTTTTTGACATTTTTGACGGTTCGACGGTGGATTGTGTCTTCATATTGGACTTGTTGATTTTCTGATTTTCGAGGGAAACTATGGCGAAAAGCAAAGCACCTACATCTTCTAAGACGTCCACGCCAACCAAGGGAACAAAGAAACCAGAACCCCAATCCGACCCGAAGAAATCCAAGATTGCGAACCCGGTCACCACGCCCGCCGGGTCGCTCAAGCCGGGTTCCGCCAAACCGGCAAAAGGCGCAGCCCCTGTGGCGGCAAAGCCCGCCCCCGCCGTCGCCCCCGAGCCTGCCGACAAGAAAGGCAAGAAGACCCCCTCTCCCCCCAAGATCACCGAGGGGGCCGCCCGCAGCGGTTTGCTGGAGGAATCCGGGGA
>CAYOQM010000162.1:0-6062 GCA_964406065.1 uncultured Verrucomicrobiota bacterium | reverse complement strand
CACTCATCAATGAGATGCATCAGGCTGATTTCGGTGGGGGATTTGGGGCCGTTGGGGCGGACCATCACTTCGCCCCCCGGGGTGACATCAAAATACCCCTGCCCCCAATTGCGGATCCCGTACAATTCGGCGGAATTTTCCGCCGTCCACCGTGTCAGCGCCTCATGCCTCATGCGTTCCACCTACCGTGCCCGAATTCAGCACGGAACATAACATGCGACATCCTGATGTACAGCGAAATTTCGGCGCCCTACACGCCGGAATAGGCGAGAAAGCCGCCGTCCACGGGAATCACCACGCCGGTTACGAACGACGCCTCATCGGACACAAGATAGGTTAATGCGCCGCACAGGTCCTTTGGCTCCCCGAAACGATGCATCGGAGTCTTGTTGAGCACCTTTTTGCCGCGCGGAGTCACGCTCTTCCCATCCTGTTCCAGCATCAGGAACCGGTTTTGCGCGGTCAGGAAAAAGCCGGGGGCTATGGCATTGACCCGGATATTGGCCGGGGCCAGATGCACAGCCAACCAGCGGGTGAAGTTCTCAATCGCCGCCTTGGCCGCCGAATATGCCGCCACTTTAGTCAGGGGCTGCGTGGCGGACATGGATGAGATGTTGATGACACTCCCCCCCCCCTTCAACATGGACTGGCAAAACACCTGTGACGGCAGCAACGTACCTACAAAGTTCAACTTATTCACCCATTCGAACCCGGTCAGATCCAGACCGAAGAAGGAATCCTCCAGTTTGGTGCCCTCGACAAACTGCTCGGCGGCACAAGTTCCCTTGGGGTGATTGCCGCCTGCACCATTGACTAGAATGTCGATACGCCCCCACTTCGCAAGAATGGAGTCTCGCGCCGCCTCCAGCGAGGGGCGCTCCAGGACATTGACCACCGCCGTCATGGTTTCCGTGAGCCCCTTCTCCGCCAGGGTCTTCTGGAAGGCTTTGGCGGTGTCCTCATTGAGATCAGCCAGAACCACTTTGGCGCCCTCCCTCAACAGGGACTCGGACATCACCGAACACAACACCCCCGCCGCCCCCGTCACCACCGCCACTTTTCCGTCAAGCTTTCCCATACTCCGCCTTCCCTTCATTTGGATGTCTCGTAAAATCCGAAATAGTTCCGCGCATTGTAATAACTGATGTCCGCAACGATCTTCCCGACCAGCGCCAGGTCGTCGGGGAGTCGTCCCCTTGCCATGTCATCCCCAAGGATGGAACAGAGCAAACGGCGGAAATATTCATGCCGGGCATAGGACAGGAATGAGCGGCTGTCCGTCAGCATCCCCACGAATTGGCTCAATAGTCCCATCTGCGACAGCGCCTCGATCTGCCGGGTCATGCCGTCAAGTTGATCCATAAACCACCAGCCACTCCCGAACTGCATCTTGCCCGGCGTGATTCCGTCCTGAAAATTCCCGATCATGGCGGCCAGCAGCTCGTTGTCCTTGGGATTGTTGTTATAGAGAATCGTCTTCGGCAGTTTCCCGGCCCTGTCCAGACGGTCCAGATGCTTCGCCAACCCCTCGCCCATGGACCAATCACCGATGGAATCGAAGCCGCTATCCGGTCCCGTCCTGGAAAACATGCGGCTATTGTTGTTGCGCAACACTCCGAAATGGACCTGCATCGTCCACCCTTTCTCGGCATCCATCATCGCCAGCTCATGAAGCATGAAGGCCATGAAGACACGAGCCTCGTCCGGCGAGACGTCTTTCCCGGCACGGGCCTTCCTGAAGATGGCTGACGCGGCCGATGACGTGAAGTCGTCCGCGGGAATGAAACTCACGCCGCGATCGGACAGGCGGCATCCGGCAGCGTGGAACATATCGTGCCTCTCACGCAAGGCCGACATGAACTCGTCCAGCGTCCCGATATCTCGACTAACCGCGCCACCCAACTTGTCCGTCCATGAATTAAAGAGAGCCGGCGAGCCAACCGCCCAACTCTTGTCAGGCCGCCAGGTGGGACGCACCTGAACACAAAACCCTTTCTGCTTTCGCCTGGCACCAGCCAGCTCGGCCTGTTCAGTCGCAATGGCTCGATGATGCTCAAGGGTGTCCACCGGGTCGTCCGTTGTACAGACCACCTCAACCCTCGATTTCATCATCAATCCCCGCGCTGAGAAATCCGGTTTAGCCATAACCTGGCAGGCATCGCGCCAGATGGAATCGGCGGTGGTCGACGACAGCAGACGGTCGGCGACGCCGAAGTAGTTCTTCAGCTCGAGATGGGTCCAGTGGTAGAGGGGATTGCGCAAGGCCATGGGCATCAGCCGTGCATACTGGTCAAACTTCTCACGATCGGAAGCATCCCCGGTACAGTACTTTTCGGCAATCCCAGCCGTCCTCATCTGGCGCCATTTGTAGTGGTCCCCGTAAAGCCAGACCTGGGTGAGGTTCTCCCACCGCCTGTCCGCGGCTATTTCGGCTGGCGGAAGGTGGCAGTGGTAATCAATGATCGGCAACGAAGCCGCGACCCCATGATACAACTCTCGGGCTTCGCGCGTTGTCAGGAGAAAGTCCTCGTGAATAAACTGCTGCTTCGCCATGATACTCCTCCCGCTTCTTCAAGCGCTTCCTTATTCTCCTGAAAAGTTCGTACGCCAAGACCACAATCCCAAGGCGGGATTGCGGATGAAGTACACCGACTCCCCGTCAACCGTGTTGAATCCATCCTTCAATAGTTCCGGATTGTAGCGTGCCAGCATCCCGGCCAGGTCGGCATAACGGAAGCCTACGCCCTCGATTTCCTCCCGGGTCAGATGGCCGGGACAATAGGTCACTGAGAACCGGCCCTCGCTGGAGCCGTGAATCAGGTGGGCGGCGGCGGATAGATTGTTACACAGTTCGGCTTGCTCCGCCACGCACCTGAGGGTGTTGGGAGTGCCCTTGTAGCCATAGCGGCGGATCAGGCGGTCGATTTCCTTATCCTCCCCGAACTCCTTGAGCCCGGGGGCCAGAATGATCAATTCCCCATTGTCGGCGATGGCCATGCGGCTTCGGTATATCGCCTTGTTCCCCAGCCAGGTGGAGCGGAACTCCTCGGGATCCAGCCATACCACAACCTTCTTCAGTGGCGTGTCCAGCAGGGTCACATTGACCTTGCGGCACAAGTCGCAGGCATCCTTGAAAAGGTTATCACCATCACCGGCGTAGAACCCGCGCATCTTCATACGACATTCAACCGGATCGCGTTCCATGACCGTCAAGATGTACCGGATCGGCAAGCCAGCCAAAAAGGATTGCGCACCGTGGTTGAAAAGCCGCCGTACCGGGGTATCGGCATGCCCGAGAGCCTTCTCCATGTTGCACACGGCGCCGAGAAAATGGGACTTGTTGATGATGTCCGCCCCGCCAACCCCGACCAGGATGTTCTCGGTGTAGTTCGCCATACCGACCACCTCATGCGGCACCACCTGCCCGACGGAAAGGATCAGGTCATAGTTCTCGAACAGGCGGCGATTGACCTCGACCTTGACCTCATAGTCTACCTTTCCGCCCGACAAGTTCTTAAGCAACGACCCGGGAATCACTCCGCGGAGCACAACATCCTTGCGCCAGTCATGGGCAATGAAACGGTCCAGAGGGATGCTATCCCCGAACATCAAACGCAGCTCCGTTTCCCCCATGGGGGCATGTGTGCCCAGAGCCGGCATGATATCGACTTGGGCGCCGTTCCTGGCCAACCAACGGTAGGCGATGGCGGTGATGGGGCCCGCCATCGAGTTCAGGCGCGTGTGATCTGGGGGAAGCAGGAGCACGCGGCGGAGCCTGGCTCCTCCGAACGACTCCAGAGACCGGAGCACCAGCGACTCAAGTTCATCCTGCTGGATGTCCAGCGTCTCCCCAGCCTGTTTGATGTTCATGATCGTTTGCAGGTTAGACGACATAGGTGGATGAAGTCGTCGACCCGCCCAGTTTGCACCAGTCGGTATGGAAGAACTGACCGCGCGGCTTATCAATCCGCTCATAGGTGTGGGCGCCGAAATAATCCCGTTGCGCCTGCAGAAGATTGGCCGGAAGCGTCTCCGTCCGATAGCCGTCAAAGTATGACAACGCCGAACAGAAGGCAGGAACGGGAACACCGTGCTTGATGGCACGGGCAAGTACCCGTCGCCAAGCCCCCTGGGACCGACGCATCGCCTTCTTGAAGTAGGGATCCAGCAGCAGGTTCGCCAGCTTGGGCTTGCGGTCAAAGGCCGACTTGATATCACCCAGGAATCGGGCGCGGATGATGCATCCCCCCCGCCACATCAATGCGATTGAACCGTAGTCCAAAGACCATTTCTGTTCCGCCGCGGCGGCACGCAACAGTTGGAAGCCCTGGGCATAAGAACAGATCTTGGAGGCATAGAGCGCCAGGCGAACATCCTCAATGAACTTCTCGCGATCCCCCGAGAATTTCGCTTTCGGCCCCTTGAGCGACTTGGCGGCTGCCACACGCTCATCCTTCATGGCGGACATGCAACGGGCAAATACCGCTTCGGCAACCGTCGGGGCGGCCACGCCGTAGTCCAGGGCCGACACACTGGTCCACTTGCCAGTCCCCTTCTGGCCGGCGGTATCCAGGATCACATCCAGCACGTGCCTGCCGGTTTCAGGATCCTTCTCGGCCAGGATGTCACGGGTGATCTGGATGAGATAGGAATCCAGTTCGCCTTCATTCCACTGGGTGAAAACCTTGTGCAACTCCTCGTTGGTCATCCCCGCGACCCCCTTCAGCAACGAATAGGCCTCGCAGATCATCTGCATGTCGCCATACTCGATGCCGTTGTGCACCATCTTGACGAAATGTCCGGCTCCGTCGGACCCGACCCAGTCACAACAGGGCACGTTTCCTTCCACCTTTGCGGACACGGCCTGGAAGATCGGCTTCACGTGCGACCAGGCTGCCGGAGAACCACCGGGCATGATCGAGGGCCCCTTGAGCGCGCCTTCCTCGCCGCCGGAAACGCCCGTCCCGATAAACAGCAACCCTTTGGACTCGACATACTTCGTGCGGCGGATGGTATCGGGATAGTGACTGTTACCGCCATCAATGATGATATCGCCGGCCTGAAGATGGGGCAGCAACTGTTCAATGCATTCGTCCACGGCCTTTCCAGCCTTGACCAGCATCATCACCTTGCGCGGACTCTTGAGCGCGCCACAGAGTTCGCCAATCGTCCGACACCCCACGACATTTTTTCCTTTGCCGCGTCCGGCGACGAATGCCTCGACCTTGTCCACAGTCCGGTTGAATACGGCCACTGTAAATCCATGGCTTTCCATGTTGAGAACCAGGTTTTCGCCCATCACGGCGAGCCCGATCATTGCAATATCAGCAGTAGGCGTATTCATCGTCGTCTTTCCTTTTGTTTGGTGCTTGTTGAATTACGAAATCAGTTTTTCCAATGCGGCTCGGAGGGAAGGGCCTCGTCGAATTCAGCGACAAGGCGCTTCTGGTAATCCCCCGCATAGCTGCCGGCAAAGAACCGCTTCACTCCTTCGCCGACGAGTTCCGCCCAGGATTGCTCCTCGCGCCCGGGAACAATCGGGAAGAACAATGCGCCGTTGGTCTCGGCCGCCTTGCGGTCCCCCGGGGCATCACCCACCATCAAAATCCGGCCTGCCGCGTAATTGGTCTTGGCGGCATACTTGAGGTGCTCCGCCTTTGTGCCATGTTCCTGCCCGGCAATCATCAGGACCGACGGACGGATGCCGGCTTCCTCCCACTCACGCTCCAGCGCCTCGAGCGGCGTCTGTGAAACCACAATCATATCTGCCCGGCCCGCTCCGGCGGCCAGAACTTCGCGCACACCCGGAAACGGCGGAAGACCGAATACCATCTCCTCAATCCTGCGGTTCACTTCCAAACTCCACTCCAACAGCCGCTTCATTTCCGGGGTGGGTTCCACCGCCACCCTGGCCTTGAGGGCGGGATTTCCAAGCTTGGTCTCCACCTTGAGCCAGGCGGACAGTTCCGACGTATCGGGAAGCTTGACCGCACGCTCGATGAATTGATGGCGTTTGCGCATCAACGCGACCGCCTTCTCGACCGCCAGAAAACGGTTGCATC
>CAYOQM010000161.1:0-6107 GCA_964406065.1 uncultured Verrucomicrobiota bacterium | reverse complement strand
TGCGCCCAGCGATCTGGTAAAAATGGATATTCTCCTGAACGGGGAGCCTGTGGATGCCTTTTCCTGCATCATTCACCGCGACAAGGCCGTGTATCGCGGACGTCAGATGTGTGCGGCGCTCAAGGAGGTCATCCCCGCCCATCAGTTTACGGTTCCCATCCAGGCGGCCATCGGCAAGAATATTGTCGCCCGCGAAACCATCAAGGCGATGCGCAAGGATGTGACGGCCAAGTGTTATGGCGGTGACATCAGCCGCAAGCGCAAATTGCTGGAGCGCCAGAAGGAAGGCAAGAAACGGATGAAGGATATCGGCTCGGTAAGCGTGCCGCAGGAAGCCTTCATTTCGGTGTTGAAAAGCACCGGTTAAGGGGTGAAAATCCGTTATGATCAGATTTTTAAAGCGGAGGAAGCAGTTCAAAATAGCACGAGAGTGGTTGCGCCATTCCCGGCTTTGCCGCTATATGCGTGAGGATGTCGCCCCGTCCGATGCGCTGACGCGGCTGGATCAGGCCCGTGGCGAATTGAAGACCGTAATGGACGCCGGCCGCGTCGAGGAAATTGAAAAGCGCTGTGAGGCCCTGCGCCATGCGGTTGCCGTGATCATGCCCGTGCGGTCTTTTCCCGCCTTCCGCGAGAACTTGGAAGTACTGGTAGTGGCCGTAGCCGTCGCCATGGCGTTCCGGTGCTATTTCCTGCAGCCGTTCAAGATTCCCACAGGGTCGATGCAGCCGTCACTATACGGGATTCATTACGAACCTCAGCCAGGACCGACTCTGTTTGACCAGGTGCCCTTGCGATATCTGAAGTGGCTGGTTTGCGGGGAATGGTACACGGAAGTTACGGCCAAGACTGCGGGGGTGATCCGGGGTGGCAATGTCCTGCGGAGCAGTGATGGTAACGCTGTTACGTATTTCGATATCGGCGGTCTGGCTCACGCGGTTCCCGGGCCGGCACAGGATGGACTACCGCTGGTCGTGAAGCTTGGCGACGAGGTGGTTACCGGTCAGGTGATTGCCCGCGGCAATGCCATTAACGGGGATCATTTGTTCGTCAACCGCGTGAAGTGGAATTTCATCAACCCCTCGCGCGGCGAGGTGATGGTATTCAGGACGGACGACATCCCTATTCCACGGCTGACTGAGCGAACGCATTACATCAAGAGGATGTGCGGCTTACCCCATGACACATTGACCATCAGGGCGCCGGAACTCATCGTCAACGGCCAACCGGTCATGGAACCGGCGGCGATCCGACGGATCGAGGACCGGGCGCCGGGATATGCCGGGTATTGTCCCGGAGAAGGCCCGGATGCCCTGTTCATCAATGCCTATCGTGATACGGTGACATTGGGTGACGGGCAGTATCTGGCGCTGGGCGACAACACCCAAAATAGTCTTGATGGCCGCTACTGGGGTCCGGTGCCCAAGGAGAACCTGGTTGGCCCGGCCATGGTTGTATACTGGCCCCTGTCACGGCGATGGGGCTGGGTTCACTAGGGAGGAGGTCGAGATGCCTTCAACCGTACAGATCCGCCGGGGGCAGCTGGAGGTGTTCCCCGGTCGTCCTTGGGACAACCTGGCCAGCATGCTTCAGTCCATTGACCGGGCCCGGCAGGCCGGCATCAAGCTGATTGCCTTCCCCGAAATGGCGATTCCCGGGTATCTGCTGGGCGATGAATGGGAACGTCCGGCTTTCCTGCGGGAATGCGAGGCCTGCGGCGAACAGATCCGTGGGGCGTCCAAGTGGATCACCGTGGTGTTCGGGAATGTCGGGCTGGACTGGAAGCGCATCAACGAGGATGGGCGGGTGCGAAAATACAACGCCCTGTTCATTGCTGAAGAACGCCGGTTCCTGGGCCCCGCCGCCGGGACTACCCCTTTCGTCATCAAGACGCTGATGCCCAATTACCGGGAGTTTGACGACAGCCGCCACTTCTATGATGTGCGCAAACTGGCGTCCGAGCAGGGCGTGGCGGTCGATGCGCTGATCGGCCCCGTGGAGACGTCTCAGGGGCGCATTGGCGCGGTTCTGTGCGAGGATGCATGGGATCACGACTATTCGGTGTCGCCGCTCCAGATTCTCGGCAGACAGGGCGTGGATTTAGTCATCAATATTTCCTGTTCCCCGTTTACATTCAACAAGAACCACAAGCGCCACCGGGTGTTCTCGGCCGCGGCCGCCCGGTTGGTCCGGCCGCTGCTGTATGTAAACAACACCGGCCTCCAGAATAACGGCAAGACGGTGTTTACCTTTGATGGGTCGTCCTGCGTGTATGACGGGAAGGGGCGCACGGTCGCTTTTGCAAAACCTTTTACCGAAGGCGTCGTGGACTATGTGTTCGACCGTGACGGAAAGCCGTCAGCCGAGATCCCGCCGCGTGAGGACGATATTGCCATGCTGGGCGAGGCGATTGGTTACGGCACGGAACGCTTCATGAAGCTCTGCGGCGTGGAGCGTGTGGTCATCGGGGCTTCGGGGGGCATTGACTCAGCCGTGGTTGCGGCTCTCTATGGCAGGATCCTGCCGCCCGACCGGCTGATCCTGGTGAATATGCCGAGCCGTTTTAATTCAGACACCACCATCAATCTGGCCCGGAAGCTGGCCGCCAACCTTGGCTGCGGCTATGTGGAGATCCCCATTGAGGATAGCACCGGCCTGACCTTATCGCAGCTCAACGGGGCGGAATTGACGGGCCCGGCGGGGCGGCAGCGTCTCGCCCTGACCGGTTTCCAGATGGAGAATGTCCAGGCGCGCGACCGTTCCTCGAGGGTTCTGGCGGCTGTGGCAGCCGCGGTGGGCGGGGTCTTTACCTGCAATGCCAATAAATCCGAGATGACGGTCGGGTATACGACGCTTTACGGGGATCTAGGCGGATATCTTGCCAGCATTGCCGATCTCTGGAAGGGTGAAGTCTATGCGGTCGCTCGGCACCTTAACGAAACCGTATACGGGCGTGAGGTCATCCCGGCAGGTTGCTTCACGGTGGTGCCCTCGGCCGAATTGAGCGCCGCCCAGGCAGTTGACGAAGGCAAAGGGGATCCCTTGATCTATCCGTATCACGATGGCTTGTTCCGAACCTGGGTGGAGGATTGGAACCGGAGCACCCCTGAGGAGAATCTGCAGTGGTATATCGAGGGGACGCTGGAACGGCGGATCGGTTACGCCGGGAAAATCGGGGATGTGTTTGCGACCCCGGCTGATTTCATCGCGGATCTGGAGCGGTGGTGGACTCACTACCAGGGCATGGGGGTTGCCAAGCGGATCCAGGCGCCTCCGGTGCTGGCCGTGAAACGCCGTGCTTTTGGATTTGACCACCGCGAGTCCCAGCTGGGTGTCCGTTTCAGTCAGCAGTATCGCCAGTTGAGGAGACAGGTGCTTCAGCGGGGAACTTAGCCGACGCTGCCCGACTGGCGACACTCTCTGCTTGAAAGAAGGCAGGGCTTCCCGTAATGTTTGGAACAGTTTTGTTAGCTGCCAGAAGGGCGGCGGAATAGCAACCCAAGGAGAACTCAAATTATGTCGTTGATTGAATGTATTACTGCGCGTGAGATTCTTGATTCGCGCGGAAACCCGACCGTTGAAGTGGATGTGACGATTGAGAGCGGTATCGTTGGCCGGGCAGCCGTTCCCTCAGGCGCCTCGACAGGCGAACATGAAGCCGTGGAACTGCGCGATGGCGACAAGTCCCGTTATCTCGGCAAGGGTGTCACCAAGGCCGTCAACAACGTGAATACCAAGATCGCTCCCAAACTGATCGGTTGGGACTGCCGGGATCAGGTGGGGATCGATAACCTGATGATCGCGCTGGACGGTACCGAGACGAAGGGCAAGCTGGGCGCCAATGCCATCCTTGCCGTGTCGCTGGCGGTGGCCAAGGCGGGGGCGGAATACTGCGGACTGCCCCTGTTCCGCTATATCGGCGGGACCAACGCCACGGTGACTCCTGTTCCGATGATGAATATCATGAACGGCGGAGCCCATTCCGACGCCCCGATCGATATCCAGGAGTTCATGATCATGCCCAAAGGGGCCAAGTCCTTCGCGGAAGGCCTGCGAATGGGTACGGAAGTGTTCCATGCGCTCAAAGGCGTGCTCAAGGGACTGAAGCTCAGCACCTCGGTCGGCGACGAGGGCGGCTTTGCCCCGAAATTGGCGAGTAATGTCCAGGCGCTTGATGTCATCATTGAGGCGATCAAGAAGGCGGGCTACAAGCCCGGGAAAGACATTTTCCTTGCCCTGGATGTCGCCGCGAGCGAGTTCTATGATGCCGCCAAGAAACGCTATATCTTCAAGAAGAGCGACGGCTCCAGCAAGACAGCCGACCAGATGGTTGCGTTCTATGCCGACCTGTGCGCCAAATACCCGATCATCAGCATTGAGGACGGTATGTCCGAAAATGATTGGGAGGGTTGGAAGAAGCTGACCGACAAACTGGGGGATCGCGTGCAACTTGTGGGCGATGATCTGTTCGTCACCAACACCAAGTTCCTGAAGAAGGGCATCGATCAGGGCATTGCCAACTCGATCCTGATCAAGGTCAACCAGATCGGCACGCTGAGCGAGACGCTCGATGCCATCCGGATGGCCACCCAGGCCGGTTACACGGCCGTGGTCAGCCATCGGTCGGGCGAAACCGAGGACGCCACGATTGCCGACATCGCGGTGGCGACCAATGCGGGCCAGATCAAGACAGGTTCGCTGTGCCGTACCGATCGCGTGTGCAAGTACAACCAGCTTCTTCGGATTGAGGAAATCCTGGGGCAACAGGCCGTGTATGGCGGCGTGATCTGAACCGGGTTCCGGTGGGGATCATTCAAAGTGGACATCGGAGGCCGGTGGGACGGTCTCCGGTGTTAGCTTTTGTCAGGTATGTATGAACTTTTGGGTTTTGATTTACAGATTTGCCTGGTTGATCGTCGTTGCCTCCTGTGTAATGGCATTGGTCTGTGTTTTTCTGCCCAAGACCCATAGCTATCAGACCCTTCAGAAGCGTAAGGTGGTTCTGGAGCAGGGGAACTCCCAGATTGAGGCGAAGGTTCGCCAGCTTCGACAGAATCAGAAACGGTTCCAGTCCGACCCCGCCTTTGTCGAGCGTGTCGCCCGCGAGCACGGGATGGCCATGCCTGGCGAGACCATTTTCAAGTTTCCTGCATCGAACTCAATAAGCCGGAGTATACGACCATGACAATAAGAACCTTGATCCAGAGAATGTTCGGGTTGGTCTTGATAATAGGACTGCTGTCCGGAACGGGATGCATCAAGATTGATGCCACGCTCACGCTTAATGGTGAAGGAGGGGGAACCCTGCGTGCGCTGTATGGTATGCCTGCGTTTTTGGTCCGCCAGATGGAAGTCACCCGGCAATGGACGCAGTCGCTGGATCTGGCGGCGGGAATAACCAACGCCCCGCCGCTTCCTGCACTGGACATCCCCAGGATTTTTGACGAAACGGCTTTGAAGGGTCGTTTCAAGCGTATGGAGGCTGATGGTATCACTCTGGATTCCCTGCGGACGAAAGAGCAGGGGGGGTGGCATTATGTCGATTTCACGGTGAAGTTCGCCCGGTTGGAGTCGTTGATGAAACAATCCATGTTTCGGGAATGCGGAGTTTTATTCAAGCGGCAGGAGGGGGACAACTGCAAACTGGCTATAACCCTGCCGGCTACCGGGTTTTCGGCTACTCCGGAGGGCCTTGCATCGCCCGATGCCATTACCAAGATGACTCCTTTCCTCAACGGAATGCGAGTGGTGGTGCGGATCGATTTGCCGGGAGAAGTACGCGACAGTACGTCCTCGATGAGTGACATCCGCCGCGCAATCTGGGAGTGGGATTTTGACAAGGACGCCCGCGTGGTAGACAGGTTGTCCCACGATAAAATGGTTGTGACGTTCGAGGGTTCAAAAACTCGAATTCGGGATTTCGAAAAACTTGCCGGTTCGACCCTGATCCTCTCCAAGTAAGACGGGAGCTGTTCCCTGGATCCGGGGCTCGCGATGGATGTAAGTATTGCTTGCCTGTGGAAAATAAAGCCTGTAGATTCCCCACGTTTTTGCTCGGGTGGTGAAATGGCAGACACATCAGTTTGAGGGGCTGATGACCGCAAGGT
>CAYOQM010000160.1:0-6148 GCA_964406065.1 uncultured Verrucomicrobiota bacterium | reverse complement strand
CAAGGATTCCCCATGAAAACAACATGTTTCCTTTGGTTGGCGTTGATCGCTGCGGGCATGCTGCCCTCATCAAGCAAGGCTACGCTAACCAATATCTGGCCTTTTACGACTCCCGCCCAATATTCGCTCTCCAATAGCAACGACATTGAGGTGGCGGATGGTGTCGCGAAGCTAAGGCTACAGGCAGTGGAGCTACACGATTCAACGGTCGCAGACTACATCACCAATGGCACCAGCTACCAGAAGGTTGGTGTTGGTTCGGATGTCGCGTTGACGCTGCTTCGCTCTGGGCCATCGTATCTGAGCCCTGGGGTGTTTGCGTCCCGCATTCTTGACGGAGGTGACGGCACCATTTGGTCGAAGATCGTAGCGCTCGCAAGTAACGTTCGCTTGCTCAATGCTGGAGGCGGGGTTAGCTCGACCGAGTTGGGTTTGGTCGGGTTATACCGGATGGATAACAATTGGAACGATTCATCGCCAAGCGCTCTCAACTTGAACACCTATGCCTCGATGAGCTTTTCATCGGATGCTGCGTTGGGATCCCGCTCGGGGAGATTTGGCTCAGGTGATGTATATGGTGGAGCTCTTCCGCTAGGTTCAGCCTTCACGGTTTCTTTTTGGGCAAAGCCACTATCGTCGGTCGACTCAAGAACGATGTCCTTCGCTTTTTGCCTTATGAATGGCGGCACCTCAGTGGAGCAGATAAGACTTGGTGGGCAGACCGATTTCGTCTTTACGAAAGCCAGAGCCATCAGCCTCATAAAGGTGAACGACAACCAGGGGGCAACGACGGCCTCTGGGACTTGGACAGATAGCGATGTTGGGTCTTGGCAGCATGTGGTGATTCGCTGGAATGTGAATCTACCATTGGAGACTCGAGTGACCATATTCAAGAATGGCGTTGCGCTGCCACTTGTCTATTACCAATTGTATAGTGGGCTTCCCACTTTTACGGGGTTTCGTATTGGATCCAGTGGGGGAGGTAACCAGTTCGATGGCTTGCTCGACGATTTTGCCGTCTACAATCGTGCATTGACCGACACCGAGATTCTGCAACTCTATAGCCGGCCCCGGTCGGCGTTCTTGCAGGTCCGGTCTTCGACTTCTGCTGATACAATCGTGGATCAGCCGTACACTGGACCCGACGGCACAACCAACACGTTCTATACGGGGATGGATGAATCCTTGGTCTCCGGAGAAGGTTTCCAGATCTGGCATCGCTACGCGCAGTACCGGCTGTATCTTTATGGACAGTCGGATGGCACTCAAAGTCCGTTCGTTGATGCGGTTGGTTTGTTCGGTAACAGGGGGTATGCCATAGACAACAATGTGGCCGATTTTCTCCGCGGGAGTATAGTTCAAAATGTCATGATGCAGCCTGCGATTCGGGACGCCCCGTACCTGGGATTGGCCAAGGAGAGTGATGGCGGCTACTTCAAGACTGGCACCTACACCTCCCGTGTTCTGGATGGTGGCGTTCCCCGAGTCTGGCAGAAGCTGGTATGGGATATTCCCGCCGAATTGGGTTTGGGTGACAGTGCGCTGCTGGGATTGTGGCACATGAACGGTGGCGCGGCTGACTCGGCCGGTCTAGGCTTCCACGGGAATCCCGTGGGAACGGTGACGTATACTCCCTTCGCAAAACTTGGTTCGGATGCCTTATTGTTGAACGGAACATCCTATCTGCAGGTGGGGACTCTGGGTGGGAAGAGTATGAAAACATTGGAGATGTGGATTTCCGATGAGAATGTCAATGATGGCATCATGGAGTTCGGGACCAACCAGTATCTCTCGATCGCTCAACGCATGGTAACTCCCATGGGAATGGCGGCTTACTCGCCGACGGTTTACGTCAACGGGTCTTCCACGGCGCGCCGACTCATGCCGGGGTGGAACCATGTGGCCGTGACCTTTGTAGCAGGTTTGTCTCCCTCAGGCTTCAATATCGGGATTGCCAATGGAAGATACATGGAGGGGCGTCTTGATGAACTGGCCATTTACTCACGGGCGCTCTCCGGCGATGAAATCAAGGCCCACTACACCTCAGGCCGCCGCATTTCCGCCGGGCGGGCCAAGTTCCAGGTGCGCGGTGGAAATGAGTTGCCCCTGGGCACCGGCTTTGTGGGGCCGGGTGACAACCCCGCCTCGTACATCATTGACAACACGGGCGGCGGAGATCAGGGCAATCTTCCTCCGTCGGTGATTAACAAGCGCTACATCCAATACCGTGCCTATTTTGAAGGAGAGGGGGATGCTACGCCGACTGTGGGATCGGTAACCTGTACCTATTTTGGCGGTGGAGTCTTCTCAGACGTTTCGCTCAGTGAGTTTGGTCTGGGAACCTTTGACGGAGATCGGACGAAATGGTGCGGCGACGAGATTGTGCTGCCGGATAGATCCGTGGTGCCGGGCCTTGTGAATATGGATGGCAACACGGCTATTGGTTTGGAGGGCTTGTGGCACATGGATGAATCAGCATGGGGGGCAGGATCTACGGTGCTGGACTCTTCGCCTCAGGGGCGCAACGGTCAGCCGTTCAATGGCGCCACGGTGGCTTATCCTCCCAAGCTCGGATCAAAGTGCGGGAGTTTCGACGGCATTAACGACTATGTGAGCTTGCCTGGCTTTTCCTTGAATGGGGATTTTTCCATCCTTGCTTGGTTCAAATCGGCGGCAGCGTCGCGTTCAGCGATCCTGTCTCGTTCCGATGGGAAGTATGTGCTGGAGTTCAACGGCGATGGGGTGACTGTCGCTCCTGGTTACCTGGCGTTTTCTGTTTTTAATGGTGTCGACCGGAAAATTGTGGTGTCCAGCGTGGGAGGTCTCAACGATGGTGTCTGGCACCATGTTGCCGCCATTCGCAGCGGCGCAAACATCTATATCTACGTTGATGGAACGCCTGTTGGATCCACGCGGATCGGCACGACATTTGGAAGCTTGGGGAGCGCTGATGCTGTGATGGCACGGCATTCACTGCTGAGTACGTATTTCGGCGGCAACGTCGATGAAGTGGCGATTTTTGGGCGCGCGATCACCGAGGCCGAACTGTTACAGACCATTGCGGCAGGCGTGGATACGTCAGTGCAGGGGGTGTACGTCAGTACAGTCTACGATGCGCTGAGGCCCGCCATCTGGGAGACCATCAGGTGGAGGACGGATGCCCGCTATGAGCTGCCACTCGCTGCGGACAGCACGAATCTTGTCGGGCTCTGGCATTTGGATGAACCTGGTGGAAGCAGCTGTCTTGATTCGAGTGCCGCCGGGAACGAAGGCACGATCGTGGGTAACGTCAACCGAGCTACTGGGAAGTTTTCGACATGCCTGAGTTTGGCCGGATCGGGCGGATATGTTCAGATTGCAGATGACGCGAGCCTGGAGCCCTCCTCCCTCAGCGTCGAAGCCTGGGTTTTTATGACGGATGTCAGCAGCGTCGTCGTCTTTGATAAACGGACTGCTACCACGGGCTATGCCCTTGGAACCGATGACAATGGACATCCTTATTTCTGGGTCGGGGGAACGAACTGCGTCAGCCAGTTTGGTCTGCGCCCCCAGATTTGGAATCACCTGGCGGGTGTCTGGCGAGAGGGGCGCTTGATGCTCTACGTGAACGGGCAACCGGCCGCCGTCACGATGGGTATCGGTCTGAGCCTGGCAGGAGGCAATGCCCGCATTGGCCTTGGGTACGATGCCGCAGGTGCATTCCAAGGGCTTATTGATGAAGTCGCGGTTTACCAGAGTGCCTTGGGTGCCGAAGCCGTAATGGACCACGCCCGGGCGGGTGCCAGCCGGTTGCTTATTCAGGCGAGGGCCAGTGACTCGCTCCCGATTGAGGGAGCCAATTTTGCGGGGCCTGATGGTACCTCCAACACCTATTTTTCCCTGTCGTCTGCCGCATCGATGGTGGGAAGTATTCCGCTTGGTCGCTACTTCCAGTACCGCATCCTACTGGCTGCGGACGATGGCCTAAGTGGACCGCGATTCCAAGGGGCCACTATCAACCGGTCCAGCTACCCAACCGATAACCCATGGGTGATGCCGGCCGATGGTTACGGGCTGGGCTTCCTTGGGAAGTTGACCGACTTTGCCCACGTGATGAGCAATAATACCGATAACACTGTACGCTATCAGTTGTCAGGGAATAACGGCACCAACTGGCATTGGTGGAACGGGACGCAATGGGAGAATGTCACAGGATTTGGATGGGATCTGGCGAACTACTTGGGGGACATCAATTCCCATGTTGACTCTTTCTATGATGACCTCTATCCCAAGTTCGGCGGCGTGTTCAAGTTCAAGGCCTATCTGCATTCGGGCGGCAACGATCAGGTGTCCATCGACAGGGTGTCGTTGGGTTACTCGGCTGGACGTCTGGTGGTTACGGTCCCGAACGGCGGAGAGACCAACAAGGAAGCTTGGTTGATCGGGGTGCCCTATACCATCCGATGGACCTCGGCAGGCACTGTGAGCAGCACGCTGAAGATTGAGTATTCCCTCGACAGCGGGAATGTCTGGGCCACGATCGCGACGAATGTAGCCAACACGGGCAGCTATTCCGTCTGGACGACGCCGGCTATTCAGTCTGACCGTTGCCGGGTTCGAATCACGGACATGAACGATCTCTCCATCAGCGATCTATCGGACTCCGACTTCAGTCTGGTCCAACGCTTCCGGATCACGCTTCCGAACGGGGGCGAAAAATGGTATGTGGGGCGGTCCAATACCATACGGTGGATGTCAGCGGTCGGGTTGGGAAATCTGGCCGATCTGCACTACGCTGCCGATGGCGAAAATTTTACCGAACTGGTCAAGTTCGGCGCGGCGAACATTCCCGGTTCAACCAACAACTCGTTTGCCTGGGCAACACCATCCGGAAACCCCAATCTAGTGTCAGAGACAGGAAGGATTCGAGTGCAGACCTTCGGCGGGACAACCGGCGCCGATGCGTCGGATGAGTATTTCACCCTGGCCGGCATCGAGATCACCAAACCGCCGGCCGGTGCGTTGGTTAACCGTAGACAGACGTATCCTGTGGAATGGGTAGCCGCCGGCGCCGGGCCCGCTGTGGCGGTTGATTTCTCGGCCAACAGCGGCGCGACTTGGACGAATGTGATCGCTTCCTATACAAACCAGCCGGGAACCAACATCTTCGATTGGAATCCTGCGGTTCAGCCCACCGATACGGCACGACTGAGAGTGCGGTCCTTGTCGGATGCCAACGTCGTGGGGGTATCGTCCAATTTTGTGCTGGCGGACATCGATATTTTGGCGCCAACCAATGGAGCGATTTGGGGAATGGGGTTGACCAACGCCATCGTGTGGATGGCTGGCGGTGCCGGGACGAACATCAACATCTACTATTCTACGAACAGCGGTGGCGAGTGGGTGCCGGTGGTGCAACGCTATCGCAATACCAGTGGCAGCAATTCGTATCTGTGGTTGGTTCCACCGCTTCCGGGGGCCAAAACCCGGGTTAAGATCGAGTCCTCTCAGGATAACAATCTGTTTGCGATTTCACCCGACTTCAATATCGCCGGCGTTCGCATCGTTTCGCCCAATAGGAACGAGAAATGGGAGAAGGATGTTCCCAATACAGTCCAGTGGGAATACCAGTCAGTGGGGGAAGGTGCAACGTTGGAGTTCTCGTATGACGGCGGCTTGTCGTATCGCAATATCGGGGGGCCAGGGGTGCCGTTGATCAACAGGGCACTGGGCTACACGCCGGTCTATCCCACAGTGCGTGCGAAGGCCAAGATTATTGCGGATGAACCGGCCCCGTTTACGAACATGTTCGACGAGTCGGATGCTTATTTTGTTGTCGGAGGGATTCAAGTGACCATGCCGACCACAGGAACGGTTTATACGCTTGGCACGGCTGGCCCTGTCAACTGGGTCTCGGCCGGTGCGGAAGACCCTCTGGGGCAGGCCCGGCTTTCCTATGCGTCGGGTGGTGTGACCAGTCAGGTGGCGGTGGTGGGGAACAATGAAGCCTTCCCCGGTGAGAATTCTTACACCTGGAATCTGAGCCTGCAAACCGATCCGTCGGCAAGTGCAAGGGTGATTGTGAAATCCGGTCCCTATACGGGAGTCTCATTTCCCTTCACGTTGAGGGGGATGAAATTCAGTTCGCCCAATGCGGCCAGCGTCTATG